>JAUWHT010000277.1 GCA_030605745.1 Pirellulales bacterium
GAGAACACGACCGGGTTCGTCGTTGAGCGTCCATTCTCGTCCCTCCTCCGTGATAACAGAGGAAGGATGGCGAATGTCGGTGTTCAAGGCGAGCCCGGTTTGCTGTTCAATTGTCCACACATAGAAAAGGTTAGAGTCAGAAAATTCCAACGAGACTCGTCGGACGGAACTTGCATGATCGACTTCTTGCAACGTAACCCCTTGCAATGAAACGTGTTACGGCACAAGGCCAGTTATGGAGAATCATCTACCAAATGTGCAATGCGCGTAGGCCACAAGGAGAAAAACGGGTAAACAGAAACACTCTTAACATCCTAACTCTAACTGATCTCCAACTTTATAGCACATCCGATAAAAGTGGTCAATACCCCCCCTCCGCAGCCGGGAGAGTGGGCACCAGGAAGTTTTGGTCGAAATGCACGCGCCGACACTCAAAAATCCGGCCAACAGCACAGTTGAGCAGGTATGAGAATACACATCAAGCCGAGGGCCAGCAACATCGCGTCGTACTTCAGCGTCCAACTGTTCCAGGTCCACCTCGGCCGAGGATAACACTATGACTCGATAGGCCACCGCTTCAGTATCTCCCCGAAATCCTTGTCCCGGTCGGCCAGGTCCTCGTCGTTGCGAATACGACGAATCTCCTCCAAGAACTCTGGATCATGTGCAGCCAGCCAATCCTCAAGATCATCGAGGCTTTGCGCACTGAGCAGAACACTCTGAGGTATTTCCACGATATGCTGCTCTGACATGGCTGAACCACTCCTCCTTCTTAGGACATGACTATACTATCAGTAGTATATCGCTGTATCGGCAGAATATCAAGGTGGCCTTTACGCGGCCCACCGGACGGTTAGGATAGTAGGAAGACAATCGGGCATAGTACCGTTCTTGCCAATTTTCAATTTGCAATTTCTCCACACCCGAGGGTTATCCCATGTGCAGTAACATCCTATGCGTCACGGCGGTTCTGCTGGGGATCGACGCCGGCTGGAGGCCGCTGCCCGGCGGCGGCGTGGAATACCTTATCCAGATCGAGCCGCACGTGCTCGCAACACTCGAATCGGGCACGCCGATCCAAAGCGATATCCCGCCGCAAGTTAAAGACGTTCGCGCCTACCGGATCACCGTGGGCAAGGAGCAATTGCCCAGGGAGCTTCCCGTGCCGGACAACGACTCGTCCGGCGAGACCAAACCCACGGCCGGCAACCCGCCGGCCGATCCCTGGCTCCCGCCGTTCTCCACGCCGAGGATCAAGCCGGGATTCCCTGACGGTCCGTTGCTGCTGCCAGGTGCGTCGTCTGCCGGTTCGCCGCCGGTTCCCAACATTCTCAGCCCCGACCCGACCGGCAAGCCGATCGCCGAGCGACAGGCGGTTTATGTGGCTCCGGCCGATACAACACCGGAACCCGTGTCAGAATCCGCCTTTGATTCACCCAGCGATTTCGGGCCGCTGCAAGACGAACGCGCCAAACCATGGCCAGTTCTGACAGTAACCCTGTTGGGGTTGTTCGCTTCCCTAGGGGGCAACGCATTTCTTCTCTGGGTCGCCGTCGGCCTCCGCAACCGTTGTCGGGCGCTGCTGAAAGGGACGAACGACCTGCCGCCCCAGGCGAACCAAGTACACAACCAGGCCGACGATCACCGCCACGATTGCAAGCCGCTTTAGCCTGGTCAAGATCAAGAGAGAAATAAGGCTGTTTGGCAACCTCGAACGACCGCGAGAAGGTGATTCTAGATTCGGGGTGGTTGACAGGACTGTAACGCTGGCGTCCCGCCGGCCATGTTGTGCCGGCAGTGGCACAGGCTTCCAGCCTGTGCCACTCAGTTGCTTGACACTCGAAACATGATCTGATAAAATAGTTACATGATGAAAGTCTCCACCATCCACTGCCCCATCCGGCGTCTTGGTACGCCCGTCGACGATGATGCCCGCTGCACCGGGACATCGCTGCATGAGGCGTACCCGACAACTCACCTAGTTGTGGGAAGGGGGGGGTAGCTCTCTTAGAACGTGTTTTGAAATTCCCTCCCAAGCCACGAACTGGTAGGTTTTGAGAGTGCTAGCAGGAGGTTGAATCCGGCCTTTTGTTGCTGGAAGACGATTCTCCAGGAATTTCAAAACACGTTCTTAGGCGGGCGCGGCAACTCTTCGGCTCCCATGCGCGCCGGGGCTCCACGGTTACAGAAGAGCTAACAGGGAATGCAAAGCATGCCTACAGATAGTATGCCTACTCGACAGACAGTTTCCTACCTCATCCTTTGTCAATTGGCCGTCGCGTTGTCCACTTTGACAGGGGCTTCAACGTCTGCTGGCGCAGAGGCGGGCAGGAACCTGCCTCCAGACCCGTACGACGCGCTGAAGTTGCAGAACGACATGCTGGGCGTGAGGGTCTGGGGACCGGCAACCAAGCCGACGCTGTCGGTGGGAAGATCCGACATCTGGGACCGGCGCTGGTTCGCCCAGCGGCAGCCGCTTATCACGATGGCCAGGATCCGCGAACTGGCCATGGCCAACCGATTGGTCGAGGTTGCCAGGACGTCTAATGACGGTACGACCTATCCGCTGTATTGCAAATATGACTTTCCCTGCCCCAAGCCCGGAGCGCAACTGGTCCTGGGCACGCCGTTCGCTACCAGCGTCCGCATGGTGCCCGAAGACCGGCAAGGCGTCCGGCTGCTAATTGAGGGAAACGGCAAGCGGCTTGCCGCCCACGTGTGGGTTGCGGTGGCACGTCCTTTGGTGGTCGTGGAATTTGAAGCCGAGGGCCTCGCGCCCCAAGACCTATGGCTGCGGGTGTATCGCCATCGCGACACGATCGTGCCTGGGGAGCCGACCAGTCCCACTCTCGGCGGTCGGCCATCGGCAAGGGATTTCCAGCAGATGACCCCGCCGCTGGCCCATCAGGCGGACGACAAGTGGGGCATCATCCAGGAGTTCTCCGCAGAGTCCACTTTCCCCGATGGATTTCTCGTCGCTGCTGTCGCCACTGCGATCGGTGCCGAGCCGTCGATCGAGTGCCGCCAGGACGAGAAGGGGCTCGGTACGCCGCTGTGGGCCCAGCGCGAAGGACGCTTCGGCCACGGCGTGACTAAACGCTACACGCCGATCAACGAGGCCGTCGGCGCGGCGGCAACGGCCACCTTCGGCGAGTTACCCCGGTCGTTTGCCGTGGTGTTCACGATCGCCACGACCCAGGACGGGCCTGATCCGCGCCGCGTGGCCACCGAGGCATTGGATCAGGTCCGAACGCTGGGATTGGAGGGACTGCACCGTGAGCAGTCGGAAGCACTTCGGCGCGGGCAGCGGAAGCTCATCGCCAGGGCGCTTGTGGACGGGCAGACCCAATTGGCTGCCCCGGCGGTCGTGCTGCCCAGTTTGCGGCGTCCCAACGGCTACTACGGCGACGTGCCGCTGTGCAGCGTGGGCAGCACGAAGTTCTGCTTCCAGGACGCCGGTCTATGGCACTCCGATTTCCACCTCAACGAGATCCGCGCAGAGAATATGGTCACGTTGGGCCAGTTCGAGGAGATGCTGCCCTACTGCCGGATGATCCACACCCTGTTGCCGCAAGCCCGGCAGAACGCCCACGACGTCTATGATCTACCCGGCGCAATGTATCCCCTTGTGCATTTTCCACTGCGTTGCCGCAGCGTGACATACACGAGCCTGACCTGGGAACAGGACATGGGACTGAATGGCCTAGTGAGCAAGCCGCTGTGGCTGTATTATCGCTACACGGGTGACAAGGACTTCCTGCGCGATGTGGGTTACCCGGTCCTGCGGGAGTGCGCACGCTTCATGGCCGCCTACCTGCGGGAGGAAGAGGACGGACGGTTGCACATCGTGCCGAGCGTATCGCCGGAGCACTGGGGGTTGACGGCCGGCTTCAAGCGGAACCGGGACTGCACCTCAGCGCTGACGTTGACCCGATACTTGCTCCGCTCGGCCGCCGCTGCCGCGGAGGTTCTGGGCCAGGATTCGCAGGAAGCAGCCGCATGGAAGGTAGCCGCTGAGCGTCTGGCGCCCTATCCCACCTTCCAGACGCCCGAGGGACCCGTCTGGGTCGACGTGCTGGGGGCCCCGCCCATCGAGTACAACATCCCGGTCCCACTGACGCCGGTTTTCTGGGGTGATCACGTCGGTCTGGACTCGTCCGCTGAGACGATCGCCTTGGCCAAGCGGACGCTGGACCAAATCCGGGTGTGGAATCCGCACCGCGGCTACCTGAATTCCTGCGTGCATCCGCGATTGGGGATATTGCGGTCTGGGGCCGGCCTGGGACCGGATAACGTCCTGCTCACCCACCACCTGGGGATCACGCAGCCGGGGGGCGGCCTTGGACCGGAGAACTTCCTGCTCTCCTACCAGTCGATCCATATTTTCCCGGCTCTCCCGGCCGACGCCGAAATCGTCATGGAGAACTTCGCCGCCGAAGGCGGCTTCCGCGTCTGTGCCAAGCGCACCACGAAGCAAGAGGTTCGGGATGTCCGCATCCGGAGCAACTTGGGCCAGCCGTGCCGCCTGGCTAATCCCTGGCACGGACGGGCAGTCCGGGTAACCACTGCCGATGGCGCACAGGTCGTGCAAACCCAGGGGCCGCAATCCCACGTGACGTTCGATACCCGTCCGGGCGAGACCTACGTAGTGGAGCCCCTCTGATTCGGGCTTTGGGATCAAACCGGCGTTAGGCGTTAGGGAAACTCTTGGGGTCAGAGAAAGCGCCGGGATAAACCGGCATGGAGTTGCGAATGAGAGAGTCGTACGGGAAAGGTCTAGCGAACCATCCCGGCCCCGAGCCGTACGCTGGCGGTGGCGAACATCAGCAGCACGCCAACGGCCTTCTTCTTCAGCACCACCCTCATCTGGTTCAGCCCCGGGCGGTCGCTCTTATAGCCGCGAATTGCGAGCTCTCATCCCCGCCGCCTGCAGCGGGAGATTTCTTCCCACATTACATCGACCAACCACTGTTGTTCCCCAGCAGGGAAGGTGGTCAGAATCGTCCTTTCAACTGGCCAAGTGGGAAGATCGACTACATCATGCTCAGTGGGCTGTCGTGTTCGCCCAACCAACTCTACTACATGCCGACCAAGACGGGCATTCCCGACGAAGACAAGGCGGAGATCCGCAAGTGGCTGGATTGGGGGCGGAAAAACATTGCCTACCTGAAAGTCCGCAAAGACCTGCCCGACTGGCCCGCCGCGGGCAAGGTCGACGGTTCTGCACACATTTGCACCGATCGGGGGCTGATCTTCCTGTTTAATCCTGGGAAGAGCCCTCTGTCCGGGCAGTTCGCCCTGACTGATCAGAGCATCGGCCTGAAGGCCAAGGGAACATTCCAGATAACCCAGGAGTACCTCAAGTCGGATCGGACCGTCAAAGCCCCGCATGGAGAAACCGTTCGTTGGCAGATCCCGGGCGAGACGGCCGTGATCCTTAACGTCAAGCCCGTGAAATAAATGATAATGAGGGTTCAGGGTTCAGGGTTCAGGACTTCGCCGCAAGACACTATTCCGTAATCCTAAACCTTGAACCCTGAACCCTTTGGTTGCGGCTCTGCCGCGCCAAGCAATCCGTGGTCAAGTCCTTGCTCGTGGTACTATGTGCGCAATAACCATCAATCCGAAATCCCAAATCTAAGGTTTGCCATGAAGAAGAGCATTAAGGGAATCGCGATTTGTATTTCGCTGTTGACTTGCATTCACCTGGCAGGCGGACATTCGTCGGCGGAGCCAGCCGGGGAACAAGGCTGCCGGGTCGTGCGGGAGGGGAAGCACGTTGAACTGCGGTCGCCGCTGTTTGTGTTTCGCCTGGATACCACGGCCGGGCTGCGTGCCCAATCGTGGGAAAACCGGCTCACCGGCCGGAAGATATCGCTGGGGGCCGGGGCGGAGTTGGAGTTGGATATCGGCCTGCCGGGCGAGCCGTTGGAAACACCCAAATTGCAGGTGATCAAAGTGCCGGTCAACAGCGAAGCAAGCACCGGCGAAGCCGTCTTCAAGCTGTCTGCCGAAAAACCGAAAATCTCCGCACGAGTGACTTATCGATGGGAGGCCAAGCAGCCGGTGTTGCGGAAGTTTGTCGTGATTACAAACGAAGGCGACCGGGAGTTGAACCGCCTGCTGAACGTCCGGTTGGGTGATTACCGCACCGACGCCGAGCTTTCGGGCGGGGTCCGGGGATTCCCGGCATATCTCGACGACGAGTTCTTCACGAGCCTGGCACACCCGGCCGGTTACGCCGCGGCCGAGAAAAAAGACAAAGGGCACATCTGTCTGCGGCAGTATCCGGGCGCCAAGCTGCCGTCCGGAGAGAAGTTCCAGTGCATGGAGGCGGTTTACGGTGTGGGCGAGGCGGGCAGCGCGCGGAAGGTGTTTCTCACTCATCTGCGCGGCCGCATGCGCCGTGTGGTCCGCGGGCACGACAAGCCGTATGCTATCTTCTCGGCGTTCGGCGCCCAGCCCGAGGGAAACTGGAAGTACGACAAAACCAAACCAGAGGTCGCCGGGAACTACAACGAAACCGAACCGTTCGTGCTCGACATGATCGCCAAAGTGGCCGAAGGACAACGCGACTCCGGATGTCATTTCGACCTCTTCTCGGTCGATTTCTGGGTTGACCGCAACGGGGACCTAAAGGCCTTCGACCCGGTGCGGTTCCCCAACGGGTTAACCAATATCCGGCAAGAACTGGAAAAACTGGGGACCGCGCCGGGCCTGTGGATCGATAGCTCATACACCCATTGGTCGATCGGCGGCAATCCGGCCGTTCGCCGCACTTTCACCCATGACCCCAGCAAAAAAGGCCCGCGAGTCCCGCGGATGTGCCGCGCGACCGAGCCGATCAAGTCGATGTACACTGCCGCATTCTGCCATCATATCAGGGAAAACGGCGCGCGACTGTTGAAATTCGATAACCTCTACTCGGTCTGCAATAACCCGAACCACGGTCACCTGCCGGGCATCTATTCCACCGAGCCGATCCAAAACGCGGTGATTGAGTTCTTTCAAGCGTTGGATAAGGAGTGTCCCGACGTTTTCTTGATGGCCTACTGGGGCTACCGTTCGCCCTGGTGGCTGTTGCACGTCGACACTCTATTCGACTCGGGAATCCACATCGAGGCGGCCAGTCCGAGCGACCTCCCGACTCTCTACGCCCGGGACAGCGTGACCCAAAAGCTCGACCAGGCCCAGCGGCACGCCAAAGACGTCCCGCCGCTGGGTAAAGACTCCTTGGGCATTTGGCTGTCGGATTGGGCGTGGAACAGCCAGATCGGCAAGGAGCGATGGCAAGAGGGATTTGTAATTGACATCTGCCGCGGCAGCCTGCTGGCGCAGCCGTGGAGCGACACGCCCTGGCTCTCGCCGCCGGAGCGGAAGCAGATGGCCGAGTTTATCGCCCTGCTGAAGGCACGGCCCGAGTGTTTTGGCAATCCACGCTTCATCCTGGGTGATCCCAGGAAAAACGAACCCTATGGATACTGCTGCACCGACGGCAAACGGGCCTTCTTGGCGCTTAACAACTGCGCGTGGAAAGATAGCTCGTTGCCGTTGAAGCTGAACTCGGCTTGGGGGCTGCCGGACGGTCGAGCCTGGGACCTCTATCGTTGGTATCCCGAGCCGGCGCGGCTGGAAGGCGACGCCGACGCGTTCGGCGAAGAGGCTTCGATCTCGTTACGTCCGTTCGAGGTCGTGTTGCTGGAAGTTGTGCCGCGTGGTGAGCGCCCGTCGCTCAGTCGGGCTTTCGAAGCGAAGCCCATTCCCAGTGGTTTTCCGGAGGCCAGCCGGTCGGTGGAGATCACCGTGGACGATGTTCGTGACAAGCCCAAGCGACAGTTGGTCGTCAATGGTGAAGTACCTCGAAGTACCACCGGCGGCACCTTGGTCGTCACCGTGGAAATGAGCAGGGGTTCGGGCCCGTGGGCGACGAGAAACGTCGGAGAGCATTTGCTCGCCCAAGGTAAACTGGTCGGGCGGAGCGGTGCCTTCCAACCGGTGCTGGGCAAGCGGACCTATCCGGCCCCATGGCAAGCCTGGCGGATCGCAGTCGAGCCCTCGGCCGAACCGCGGCCCTTCGAACTCTCCATCACCTCGAAAGCGATTGCCAATGTTGTTCGACTAGCGTGCAAAGCATATTTCATTCCACACTCCGGCATGGAGTTGCGAATGAGAGAGTCGTATGGGAAAGCATGTGGCCAATTCTTGATCTTGAAATCGGCCGGCTGAGATGATACATTTGTTCATGCCTCGTGCCAAGACGTAAAGGATAATAAAGGATATCTGGTTCATCCGGCTGAAGCGCGCGGCCGTGGGGTTTTGGCGGCAGGCCGGGGGGCGGGGATATTTGCCAAAACTCATCGCTGGCGCGCCGGGGCGTGAAACACACCAACGTGCCGGCGGGACGCCGGCGTTACGATGTCCAATAATTCGAACGTCTGTAAAGCGTTGCCACGCCGCAAGTTGGTATTGGGTAGTGACTTACGACCGTCGATGGCGGTCGATGGGAATTGTTGGGTCGGTGAAGCATACGTCCATAAACACCAACAATTCATAAAACCCCGGAAAAACGCCACTTGCAGGTGAACGTACATCGAACGGCAAGTGCCGTCAGATCGTTGCCCTCACAAAAAACGTGAACTTGTTTTTGGATACCCTACCATGGCGAAGGAAGACCCGCACGAGGAGGCCAAGCTGACCATCTGCCTGCCCGAAGGCCTGGCCCAGCGGCTTAAGCTGGCCGCAGCGAGGCAGAACCGTGCCCCGGCCGACGTAGCAGCCGAACTGCTGGACAGGCACCTCCCACGCTTGGAGGTGCCTGAAACGAAGAAAAAGAACATCCCGTATACCTGATTCCGAATTCCGAATTCCGAATTCCGAATTCTCACTTTCCGAGTGCCTGGGCAAGATCGACGATTAGGTCCTCGGCGTTCTCGATTCCGCAGGAGATGCGGATCATGTTATCGGGAATGCCGACGGCGCGGCGCTGCTCGACCGTGAAGTCGTGGTAGCTCATCACGATCGGCTGCTCGATGATCGACTCGACGCCGCCCAGGCTGGGACCGATCCGCGGCAGCCGGACCGCATCGACCACCGCGGCGGCCTGACGCGCATCGGCGCCGCGCACCAGGAACGTCACCAGGCCGCCGTAGCCGCGCATGGTACGCTTCGCCACCTGGTAGTCGCGATGGCTCGGCAGGCCCGGGTAGTAGACCTTCTCGACCCGGGGATGCTTTTCGAGGAACCGGGCCACGGCCAGGCCGTTCT
>JAUWHT010000081.1 GCA_030605745.1 Pirellulales bacterium
ACTGGAAAAACACGGCACGTTGTTCTCCTTGGCCAGCCGGAAGATCTCAATCACGTCGGACAGCGAGGCGGCCATCGGTTTGTCGATAAACAGCGGCTTGCCGGCGGCAATCACTAGCTTGGCCTGCTGAAGGTGCGGCCGGCCGTCCACGCTCTCCAGCAGCACCACGTCGACGTGCTTGAGCATTTCTTCGATGGAATCATATATCTTGATGCCCCGGCCTCGAAGCTGCTCCGTAAATCCCTCAACCCGATCCCAACTGGACGGATTATCCTTCATGCCTCCCGGAAACCCGGCCACAACTACAACGTCGGCCAGGTCGCCGGTGGCCTTCGGATCGTTCAACACGTTAGTGAAGGCAATAACGTGGGAAGTAGTCAGACCAATGATCCCGGCCCGCAGCGGCCTGGCCGGCTCATCGGCCCAACTGCGCACAGCGACGGCGAGCATAACGACTGCAATAAACACAACAGCACAAATCGAACGTAAACGCATGGCAATTCTCCTTATTTGGGGTTCGGGGTTCGGGACTCGGGGCTGGGCATTCGGGGCTAACGACTCGAGTCCCTAGCCCCGAGCCCCCTCTTCACTTTCCGGCGATGATCAAATCGAGTCGCTTGCTGCGCTCGTCCAGCGACAGCCCGCCGCTGCCCTCGATGGTCATCCAAAGTTCCTTGCGGCCGATCTTATCGAGTTTCCTTCGCACCAGCGGCCAATCGACGCTGCCGTCGCGGATGTCCGCGAACCGGCCGCCCCGGCCGTCGGAGTTCAGCTTGAAATCCTTCACGTCGCATTTGATGGTCAGGTTACCCAGCGTGCGTATCCACTCCTCCGGCGGAGCGTACTTCACGTGGTTGCCGATGTCGAAGTATGCTTGCACCCAAGGGCTGCCGAACGAGGTGATCAGGTTCTTGAACACATTCGGCTTCACCCAGAGGTTGTTCCAGACGTTTTCGATCGCGATCACCACACCCGTCTTCTCGGCCACGGGAATCAACTTAGTGAGTGCATCGCGGGTTGCGTCGGTGGAAGTGTCGTGGGCCTCGATGTACTTCTCGTACGGCGAGTTATCGCCGGCAACCACTTGCTTCAGGTGGCCGGTCTTTTCGTCGAACTTGATATCGAACTCCCACGCCTTGGGTATCGGCATCCCGCCGATCCGGCAGGGCACCAACAGGATGGTATCGGCGCCGTAACCCTCTGCCGCCTTAAGTGCGGTTTCGATACTGTCGATGTCGCGGGCGACGGCGCCCTTGTCGGGGCTGTTGACGTTGGTCCACCCCCGCACCACGCCGTGGATTTTTATGCCGTACTTTTCGGCCAATTTGCGTGCCTTGGCGGCGTCGGCGGGCGAAATCTGCCATCCGGGCGTTCCGCTGGTATCCATGCCCTCGAATCCGGCCGCCTTCCACGCCTTGAACGTCTGCTCGGAGGGCAGACCTTTAAGCGCCCTGTACATTTTTGTCTTAAACTCTGCCGCCTCGAGCCGGTCCGCGGCCAATAGACCTGTGCCGGCAGCACCGGCAGCGGCCGTTGCCAGAAAATCGCGTCGGTTCAGTTGGAATTTCATTGGACGTATCTCCAAATTTTGAGTGTATAGTGGAAACAGGTAGGACAACAATCTTTCAGTATGTCATAAGAGCACCACGGTGTCAAATCCCCGGTGCAGTCAGCAGTCGGGTGCTTGACACACATAGAGCAACCTACCAAGTTAAATGGAGTTTTGTAGCCCAGTAGTCCAGTAGCCGTTCGCGCAACGCGTCGCGGTAATACACCCGCGGGACGTTGTCCCCCGGCTAATGTTACTTACGCCCGAATTTTTCTGACATGCCTGCGCTGGTTGCTATTGCCCCCCTGTTGGTGGTCTTCTTGCTGCTGGTTTTCTGGCGCTGGCCGGCGAAGCAGACAATGCCGGTGGCCTACGCGCTGACGGCGGTGTTGGCGTTTTTCTATTGGCAGGTGCCGAGTGTGCGGATCGCTGCGGCTTCGCTCGAGGGGCTGGTGATCGCCGGCAAGCTGCTTTACATCGTCTGGGGTGCGCTTTTGCTGCTGTTCGTGCTGAAGCACTCGGGAGCGGTAACGGCAATTCGCAACGGCTTTCGCAGCATTTCGCCGGACCGCAGGATCCAGGCGATCATCGTGGCCTGGACGTTCGGCTCGTTCATCGAAGGTGCGGCTGGGTTCGGCACGCCCGCCGCGGTGGCCGGCCCGTTGCTGGTAATCCTCGGATTCCCGCCAATGGCTGCCGTGGTGGCCGCACTGACCATCCAGAGCACGCCGGTCTCGTTCGGGGCCGTGGGCACGCCGATTCTCATCGGCGTGAATACGGGGCTTGAAAACCAATCCCTGGTAACCGACTTCATTGCACAGCATCCGACAGTCTTTGCCGGTGCAAACGCGGCAGAGAACTACCACCAGTTGTTGCTGATGATCGCTGCCCGGGTCGCGATCGTACATGGGATCATCGGCACACTGATCCCGCTTTTTGTGGTCTGCCTGTTGACGCGGTTCTTTGGCGCTAATCGCTCCTGGCGCGAGGGTCTGGCGGTGTGGAAGTTCGCCCTGTTTGCCGGCCTGGCGTTCACCGTGCCGTACGTGTTGCTGGGTGTTTTTGTGGGGCCGAAGTTTCCTACGCTGTTGGGCGGACTCGTCGCACTGGCGCTTACCGTCGGTGCGACCAAGGCCGGGTGGTTTCAGCCGCGCGAGCCTTGGGACTTCCCACCCGAATCTTCCTGGGAGCCCGACTGGCGAAGTAACCTCCCACCGCAGGTTG
>JAUWHT010000074.1 GCA_030605745.1 Pirellulales bacterium
GCGGCGAGCCACGCAAATACCAGAGCCCCGCCCACCGACTTAACCAGAAGCAATACCACCCACATTGGCTACACAACCTTCAGGTCTGTGCCTCCCTTGCAGGCGGCGGACCGTACACATAGAAAACGTTAGAGTCAGCAATTTTCAATTTCCCCTCCTCTGCACTTTCAGCCCGCTGCCGTCGAGCAGCGTGCTTAGCTCGCGGTATCGCTGCTCGGCGCCTGGGGCGACGTTCACGCTGAGGACGGGTCGCCAGTACATGCCGTTGCCGGCGATCCCCCACGACTTTATGTACTGCCAGAGCGCCGAAACGAACTCGTCGATCGCATCCTCCGTTCGCGGCCCCATGGGAACGACCTTGCGGCCGGCCAGTCCCCGTTCGGGCACGATCACCAGGTGGTCGGCGTGACATTCGATGCGGACAGCTCGGGTGAGGGGCACCGAGGCGTTTGCTGCATCGGGCAATGCCCAGTCCTGCCCGCGGCTTTCTGCGAGGCTTTTCACCTGCTGGCCGGTCTGTCCTGCGGCTGCATTGTTGCCGGCCGATTCCTGTCGGGGCCGCCACTCGCCCGGGCGCATGGGGACGGCTGTTTCGCCGTGTCCGTTGTCGCGTACAATACCGCCCCGCGTGGGAGTCGCCCGGTACTTCACGCGCTGCTGCCGGTTGCCGTAATGTCGGGGAGCGGCCGCTGCCAATTGCTGTTGTCGGACCCGGGCCGTCTCGACCGCCCGATGCATCACTTGGGCCAACTGTGGATCGGGCCGCCTAAAATCGAGCTGCCAGTCGTCGCCGATCAACTCGTAGCCGAACTCCGACCCCCAGGACTTCATGCCGACCCGGGCGGCGTAGTACGCGGCGATGCTGTCAGGCCGGACCAGCAGCAAGGGGTAGGGCTCACCCGATTTTTCCGGATCGAAGCCGCCCTGGGCCAGCAGGTACTCGCGAGCCGCCCGAAGCGCGGCGGCCAGGGGATTGCCGGGGCCCATCGGCCCGTCGAAGTCTTCCTCCCTGAGCACGATCCCCTCCGGTTGCAAGATGATCTCATCACCGCGGCACTCGATGTAGATCGGCCGGCGGTGCGTCTGGTGTGGACCGCGGTAGGGAACCACGGCGTAAGATCGTCGTCGCCGGGCAGCGGCCTGACGCGCATCGTCAAGCCGGCGCTGGGCCTCGGCAACGGCGGCCCGCACCTGGGTAAGTTCCGCTTCCAACTCTTCATGTTGTTGCCCGCCCTCGCTGCCGAGCCGGTCCAGGTCGGCCAGTGTCGCTTCAAGCCGGGCAAGCCGGTCGCGGAGCCGCCGGGCGTGGTCTTCAAGGTGGCCCAGGTCCAGTCGCGCTTCTGCCAGTTGCGATTCGGTCTTCTGCCGCGAGCTTCTCAACTGCTCGATCCGCCACTGGACGTCCTCCTGCGCCGTTTGCAGGTCGTATTGCTGCCGGTCGGCTTTAGCCGCGGCGATTTGTGCGGCCTGCAATCGGGCCTGCCGGGCAATGACCACCAACAGCACGATCAGCGCACCCATCGTACAGATCAACACCGCCAGGAACGGGAACAGCGACACGCCGGCAGCGGCCGGCTGTCGGCTTCGGTGTCGTGTCAGCACGGTTGATCTCATGCCGCCTGAGTGGTTCGTCGGTTGGGCTGTAGCTTCACCGGCGTCGCGTCGGCCGGTGCTTCTGCCAACCGGGCGCCCAGCAAATTGATTGCGGCAGCCAGGCTCATCACGGTCTGCTCGAAGTGTTTTGCGCCGGCCAGTGCCGCCAGGTTCCGATTCAGCGTCTCCTCGAGCCCGGCCACCTTGCCGGTCGCCTCGACTGCACGGCCGAGCATCTCGGCCTGACTGGCCAGTGCCGGCTGCAACGACACCATGGCCTGGGCAGCCTGCACCTGGGTTCGCTGCACCTGGTCCCAATGTAGCTGATTCTGTTGGGCCTGCCGGATGAGGCGCTCGGTCGCCTGCACCACTGTTTCGGCTGTTTCGGCCATCCGGCGGACCACCACCAGTTGGCCGGCGGGACCGGCGGGAATCTGCTCGAAGCGCCCGGCCAGTTCGGCGGCCGCCCGATCGTCGACCTGGGCCAACAGCGCGTTTTCGGCCCGATCGGTCACGAACTGAGCAAACATCAACACGATCGACAGCCCCAATGCCAAGGCGGTGGTGTCGAACGCCACGCCCAGGCCGGCGGTCACCTCGGGCAAGGAGTTTTCCAGTGCCTCTGGCGCCAGGTTCGCAATCGCCAGTGTGATCCCGATCACCGTACCTAAGAACCCGAGGATCGGTATTGCCCAGATGATCACGCGGACCAGGGCATAGCTGGCATGTAGCCGGCCGGCGTCAAGATCGGCCAGGTACTTCAGGTGATCGTCGAGCGAGTCGGCCGAGCGGCGACGCCGGACGTGTTCGACTGCTTCGCGCAAGCGGCGGACGAAGTAGTCGTTTTGTCGCCCACTGGGCAGACGGTCGAGCTTCTCGAACATCGCCCGGCAATCCTCGACCGAATCTCCGGCCGTGCATACCGGCCCCAGGGGCGACTGGCCAAGGCCCGGGTGCTGCTGCAGCAAGTCGATCAGCTTCAGCACCAGGGCGGCCAGACCGATGAAGAACATCGTCGTGGCCACGTATTCCACTGGATGACTGGCGAAGTACCGCCGGACGAACTGCCCGCTTAGCAACCCCGACTGGATCAGGCTGTAGAAGCCGGCCGATGCCAGCGCTCCCCACAAGATGGGCGATTTGGCAATGGCCTGGGAAAGGTTGTTGGACTTCCTCACAGCTTGGTTCCTTCGTTGGCTCTCCTCAGAATCGGCCTAACCGGCATAGTTTCTGAGCAGAAACTAAGAATACCCGGGAATTCGAGGCTGTAGGAGGCGAGGCTGTAGGAGGCGACTCCAGTCGCCGACCGAACCGAGTTGATGGCAATCGGCGACTAGAGTCGCCTCCTACAAAGCCGTCAGAACAGGATTAACCGGCAAAGTTTTCCAAAGTCCGCAACCGCGACCGGCCGATTATTCCCTTGTGAAATGCTACGTTCCCAGGGGGGGAAACAGTCCGGTGCCGGCCCCGGCGTAGGCCGCCCGGACTGTTGCTTTTCTTGTCACCGAAAATAACCATTTTGACAAATGTTTTCGGCCGGCGCGCAGGGCAAGCCCCGCCGCTACACGGTAAACTGGGAATCGTAAATCCGAATTCCCAAATCCGAATTCCGAATTCTGCTTGCGGCTCTGCCGCGCCGGGCTACCACCAGACCTGAACACCTGGTGCCACTACGCCGCCGTGTCGGTAACCCCAACCACCGTAGTATCTTGGGCCGTAGACTGCCGGCGGGCCCACATAAACTCGCGGACGGTAGTAGGGAGCCACAACCCGGACCCGGGGCCCGACAGTGACGCGGGCCGGGACGGTAGCAGCACGGACGACCGGGCGACGAACCCACCATCGGGCCTCCGCCTGCTCGGCCGGAATCAGGGTCAACCCGGCCACCAGCAGGGCCGGTATCAGCACGAACTTCACTAGATGTTTCATCCTTTTTCCTCCTTTTGTAACGCCGGCGTCTCGCCGGCAGAACTTTTTGTAACGCCAGCGTCCCGCCGGCAGAACATGGCCGGCGAGACGCCGGCGTTACGTGGTGTGGTTGCCGCGGCCGTCGGTTTCTTGCACCCCCAATCGGACCAACGGCCTACCCCCAGTCCTTGTCCTTCTCATTCCTGGGGCGACCTCATTATACCGCCGGCCGGTTTATCGGGGCAATACGTGGCCAGGCAGTGGGGGGTCTCCCAGAACCGGACCTCCACCACCGGAAAGCCCTGCCCGGCTACGAAATCGAAGATCAGCTTGGCGATATTTTCGGCCGTCGGGTTGGCGTCCATCAAGTACATCGGCTCACCCAACTCCTGAAGCAGCGGCACGGCCGGATCGTCACGGCTGAGGATCATCTGGTGGTCCAAGTGGTCGTCGATCCATTGGCCGACCACCTTTCTGATGTGGCCGAAGTCGAGCACCATGCCCGAACTGTTCAACTCGGTACCCTCCAGCGTGATAACCACCTTGCCGTTGTGGCCGTGCAGATGACAGCACTTACCCCGGTAGTTCAGCAGGCGATGGCCGTAGCAGAAGTCGATTTCACGGGAAATGTGGTACATAATAATTAAGGATGAAGGATAAAGGATGAATTCATCCTTCATCCTTCATCCTTCATCATTCCTTCATCATTCCCCTATACGCCGCTACAGCGAGCGTATCGCAACGTTCGTTTTCGGGATGTCCACTGTGGCCGCGGACGTGGGTGAACTCGACGCGGTGTTGGGACAGCAGCTCGTCGAGCCGTCGCCATAGGTCTTCGTTCTTGATGTCGGCAGTTTTCTTCCGGGCATGGCGTCGCCAGCCGTTGGCCTTCCACTTGGGCAGCCACCGTGTGATTCCTCGGCCGACGTAGACACTATCGGTGACCAGTTCCACGCGTGTGGGCCGGTTGAGCGCCTCCAGGCCGCGGATTGCAGCCATCATTTCCATTCGGTTATTGGTGGTTTCGCGTTCGGCGCCGGAGCATTCCAATTCCTTTCCGGAGGCCGGGTGCCGAAGCAGGAAGGCCCAGCCACCGGGGCCCGGATTGCCGCTGCAACCGCCGTCGGTGAAAAGTTGGACCTCGGGAGTCATATGTTAGCTTTCAGCTTTCAGATTTCAGGTTTCAGCAACCATAGGTTGGGCGTCACGTGATGCGTCTTATGTCAACCCCTCGGCACCTGGAAATCCTGCATCATGGCTCTCTTGTTGTCAAGAACCCTACCGGTCGGCGTCCAATAGCTGACCGCTGAAAGCTGATAGCTGATACCTGACGGCTGATAGCTCACTGTGGTGCCGGCTGGGCGGCGTTGCGGGTGCGGTCGCGGTGGAGATCGAAACGCGGCCTGGTGAACTCCTCAAAACCTTCGACCAGTGCGGAGTCGAGCCGGGGCTGTTCCTTTAGCGTCCACGGCAGGCGGACCGTGAAGGTGCTCCCTTTGCCCAACTCGCTCTCGACTGAAACCTCACCACCGAGCAGCTTACACAATTCCTTGACGATCGACAGCCCCAGCCCGGTGCCCGAGTACTCCCGGGTCATCGCGTCGCCGCTGGGCAGCCCCGTGCGGCCCTGGCGAAACTTCTCGAAGATCGCCTGTTGGTCCCCTTCTGCGATCCCCACGCCCGTGTCGCTTAGCTGCATTACCAGGAAATCCTGCTGGTCGCGTCCGGCGGTAATCGTGATCCGGCCTCCCTCGGGCGTGAACTTGGCGGCGTTGCTCAGCAGGTTGTTCAGTATCTGTTGCACCCGCGCCTGGTCCTGGCGCATCGGCGGCAAGTTGTCCTCGATCCGGACCTCCACGTCGATGTTCTTCTTTTCCGTAAGCGGCCGGACCATGTCGCATTGGGCGGAAATGATCTGCTCGATCCGAAACTCGGTCAGCCGGGTGTTCATCTTGCCGCTTTCGATCTTGGCCAGATCGAGGATGTCGTTGATCATCTCCAGCAGCATCCGGCCCGACGTCTGGATGTTCTGCACGTAGCGCTTTTGCTTGTCCTTGAGCGAATCGATCGACCCGAGCACGTCGCTGAATCCCAGGATGCTGTTCAGCGGCGTGCGCAGTTCGTGGCTCATGGTGGCCAGGAAGTCGCTCTTGATAGCGTTCATTTCGTACAGCCGCATATTGGCCTGGGCCAGTTCGTCGACCTTGCCGTCCAGGTCGACGTTTACCTGGCGGAGTTCCTCCTGGACGGTGACCAGGTGCCGCAACATGCGGTTGAAGGCCACGGCCAGCGACTCGAACTCATCGCCGGTGTGGATGTCGGCCCGCTGTGAGATGTCGCCGTGGCTGATCGCGTCGCTCACCTCGCGCAAGTGACGCAACGGCTTGACTATCACGTAGCGGACGATCACGTAGGAGGCGACCATCGCCAGGAACACGGTGACGATGGCCGTGGCCAGCAGGATGGCCCGGTTCCAATTCAACGCCCGTTGCGTAGGCCCGTTGGGAATGGTGACCTTGACGATCGAGAGCACGTCGCCGGGCGCTTCCGCCGTGACACCGCCCAGGGCCAGCCCGGAACCGGCCAAATCTAAACCCGAACCACCCAACGACCGCCGGTGGCAGACCAAAAGACACGACTGCTCGGCACGGATCGGCTGGTAATACTGGTACTCGTTGCGCTCGGTCAAGATTCGCTCGGCGAACTCGGGTGAATCCGGGTCACGGGGCTGGTTGGGGTCGGTCTCCAAGAAGCGATCTAGCACTTCCTTCCGTTCGAACTCATCCTGCGGCATTCCTGTCCCATCGGTGCTTCCGGGCCGGATAAAATGCCAATCGTACTCCTGCTTGCTGAGCTTTTCGGTCAGGTCCTGGAGTACCTGCAGGAACGTCATGTTCCGCTGTCCCTGCGTCCATTGCTCGGGTTTCTCGGCCTGTTCCTTGGTTTCCAATTCCTCCCAGTGCTTGATGAGCATTACCTGGTCGACCAACAGCCGGCCGGTGGTGCGGTTCTGCTCATAGACCAACTTCTCGGTCTGACTGCCGTACCACCAGAAGCTGGCGGTGATCAGCAACAGCAGACATCCCCCGAACAGAAATCGGCATTTCCGTTCCAGGCTCGTCTCGCCCAGGACACGTTTGATTGCTTGGTACGACATGCACGCATTCTACATTACTTCATGACGCGTTTGTAAGCGGCAAAGTTTTGTCATTTATCCTATCAAAACTATATCTCGCAAACAACCCTAAAGCATATCCAGCGGATCGACGTCGACTATCCACTGGATGTTCTCCGGCGGTTGCACGTTGGTGGTGGCCTGGTGGACTGCCGTGCGGAGTTGCTCGGCGTCGGGGCCTTGTACTTGGATCTGGAAGCGGTATTTTCCCCGCAGCCGGGCGAACGGGGCCGGGGCCGGACCGAGCACCCGGGCGTCGGCCTGCTGCTCTTCCAAGGCCGCACGAAGTTGCTCGGCCATGTGGGCGGCAAACTCGCCGGTCGCTTGCTCCAGCGGACCGCGGACGACCAGCCGGATCATGCTAGCAAACGGCGGATAGCGAAGCAGCTTGCGGATGGGCAGTTCCCCGGCGGCGAAGGCCGCGAAATCGTGCCGCACTGCCGCTTGGATAGCCGGATGGTCCGGGCTGAACGTCTGCACCAGCACCCGGCCGCCCTTCGGCCCCCGACCGGTTCGCCCGGCCACCTGCGTGACAAGCTGGAAGGTCCGCTCGGCCGCTCGGAAGTCGGGCAGGTGCAACGCCGTATCGGCATTGATCACGCCGACCAGCGTCACGTTTGGGAAGTCGAGCCCCTTGGCGATCATTTGTGTGCCCAGCAGAATCCGCACCCTGCCCGAGCGAAACGCCGTCAGCGCCCGCTCGTGGCTGCCGCGCCGTTGCATCGCGTCGGTATCCATCCGCAGGCACGGCACGCCGGGGAACCTGCGGCGGACCTCCGCCTCCAACCGCTGCGTACCCAGCCCGCTGTAACGAATGCCCGTGAAGTCGCACTTCGGACAAGCGGCCGGGGCGGGCACCTCGTAGTCGCAGTAGTGGCACAGCGCGATCTGCTCGGTGCGGTGGTGCGTAAGTGCGATGTCACAGTCCGGACACCGCATCACCTGCCCACAGGCCGGGCACTGGATGTGCGTCGAGAACCCACGCCGGTTCAGCAGCAAAATCACCTGCCCACCTTCGTCCAGCGCCGCGCCGATCGCAGCGTGCAACTGCCGGCCGATGGCCCCACGCGATTGTCGCCGCCGGGCTTCACTGCGCAAATCAATGGTCCCCACCACCGGCAGCGGCCGGTCGAACACCCGGCGGGGCATCTCGACCAGCTTGTACTGGCCGGTCTGCGCCCGGTGCCAGCTCTCCAGCGACGGCGTGGCCGAACCCCGCACCAGTGGCACGCCTTCGGCCATGGCCCGGGCAATCGCCACGTCCCGGGCGTGGTAACGCGGGGCACTCTCCTGCTTGAACGTCGACTCGTGCTCCTCGTCCAGCACGATCAACCCAAGTTGCGGGGTGGGAGCGAAGATCGCGCTGCGGGCACCCACCACCACCGGAACCTTGCCCTCGGCAATCTGCTGCCAGTGCCAATGCCGATCGACGTCGCTTAGATGGCTGTGCAACACCGCCACCCGGCCAAAACGCGATCGGAACCGCTCGACCGTCTGCGGCGTCAGGCTGATCTCCGGCACCAGCACGATCGCCTGGCGGCCGAAATGGATCACCTCTTGGATCGCCTGGATGTAAACCTCGGTCTTGCCGCTGCCGGTCACGCCGTGGATCAGCACCGTCTGGTGCTCGCGCGAGCTCAGCGCGGCCAGGATCGTATCCAATGCCGTCTGTTGATCGCTGCCCAGCACCAGGTGTTTTTCACGGACGGCCGCTGGTGCGGCCTCACGCCGACTGGGCACCCGCCCGGTTCGCGAGCGGATCAACCCCTTGCGGCGCAGCGCCGCGACCGGTGCCTGGGTGCACTTGGCCGCCCGAGCCAGTTCGCCGGGTGTGAGCGGGTCGCCGGACCGGGCAAGGGTCCTCATCACGATGGCCTGCTTCTCTGGCAGCTTCAGCTTGGCCAGCCGACCGGCCGCCTGCGGGTCGACGCTCAACAGCGTGCTGAGCCGGGTGCCGGCCTTGCCGCGTACTCCCGCCGGCACCACCGCTTCGAGCACTGCGGCAGGGGCACACAGGTAATGCTCGGCAATCCACTCGGTCAGCCGGAGCATTGCCGGCGAGAGCAGGCTCCGCCGGTCGATCACATCGTGGACCGGCTTGAGCCGCCGCCGGCCGGTCGGCCGGCTTTCCAGCCGTACGCAGTAGCCGATCACCAGCCGGTTCCCTCGACCCAGCGGCACGCGGACCCGGCAGCCCGGCTCGAGCCGATCGCGGATCGCGTCGGGCACCAGGTAGTCGAGTGCCTTCGCCGGCCCCTCACGCAAGACAACCGCCGCGACCAGTTGTTCCGACTGGTCGTCATCCTCCCAAGGCTCGGGCTCGGTGTCGAAGAGATTTTGTTGCTTGGGCATGTGAACGTGTTCGTGTTCGTGTCGGAACACACAGTGGCCAATAGCCGGGGGGCAACGCCCCGCGGGTATGTCCCCGCGACGCGTTGCGTCCCGGCTATTGTCGTACAATCCCTGCAAGGCAATGGTCAGGCGCACCCACGTCTGGTACCATAATCCCACCTGTGGCATACCATTTCAAGGTAGGACCAAAACCATGCGATTGGGACTTTTTGGCGGGACCTTCGATCCGGTGCACTACGGGCACTTATTGTTGGCCGAATGCTGCCACGAGCAATGCAAGCTGAACGAGGTGCGGTTCCTGCCGGCCGCAGTCCCGCCGCACAAGCAAGACTGGGAACCGGCGCCCGCGGAGGCCCGGATCGAAATGCTCGAACTGGCGATCGCCGGGCAGCCCGCCTTCTCGGTCAGCCGGTACGAGACGGATCGCGGCGGGGTCAACTACACGGTCGACACGTTGGCCCATTTCCGCCAAGAGTGCCCCGAGGCGGAACTGTTCTTGCTGCTGGGGGCCGATATGCTGTACGATTTGCCAAATTGGCGCCAGCCGGAACGGGTGTGCCAGTTGGCTACGCCGGTTGTGGTCGACCGCCCCGGGACGGAGCAACTCGCTGCGGCGGGGCGGCTCAATTTCACCTACCAGCAGGTCGAGATGCCCCGGATCGGGATAAGCAGCACCGATATCCGCCGTCGGGTAGCCGCCGGGTTGAGCATCCGCTACCAGACGCCCCGCGCGGTGGAGAAGTACATCGAAATGCACCGGCTGTACGGCGATAAAGGAAATTGCAAATTGCAAATTGATAATTGACAATTGCAAATTGAAGATTGGCAACCCTTACTCCTGGAGTGTATCCTTATCATGGAAATGGATCAATTGGTAGCGCTGTGCAAGCGGCGTGGATTTCTGTTCCAGTCGAGCGAGATTTATGGGGGGCTGCAAGGCTTTTGGGATTATGGGCCGCTGGGAGTCGAACTGAAGCGGAACGTGCGGGAGGCATGGTGGCGCGATATGGTCACCTCGCAGGACGAGCTGACCGTCCCGCCCGGGGCCCCAGAAGCCTACGAAATGACTGGCCTGGACTGCACCATCATCATGCACCCGCAGGTCTGGAAGTGCTCGGGTCATTACGACTTGTTCCATGACGAGATGGTTGATTGCCGAGAGTCGAAGCGCCGCTACCGCTACGATCAGATTCAGGGCCGTTGGGTTGAAGCCAAGGGAAAGCGGATTTTTGTGGCCACCGAGGACTCGGGCAGCCAGGCGATCGAGCAGACTCAGCACAAAGCGCTGAAGTTCTTCAATCTCCGCGCGAAGAAGGCCGACCAACTCCAGTGGCACGGCCCGATGGTCCCGTTGGCCACGGTGGAGGGTATGGCCGACGTGCTCGGGCCGGACGCCAAAGAGCTGGATACGCTGACCGAGCACCGTGAGTTCAACCTGATGTTCGAGACTCATAGCGGTGCGGTGCGCGACGAGTCGAGCAAGACCTTCCTCCGCCCGGAGACGGCCCAGGGCATCTTCGTCAACTTCAAGAACGTCGTGGACAGCACCCGGGTGAAGATACCCTTCGGCATCGCGCAGATCGGCAAGAGCTTTCGCAACGAGATCACGCCGCGCAACTTCACGTTCCGCTCGCGCGAGTTCGAGCAGATGGAGATCGAGTTTTTCTGTCACCCCGATGCCTCGCCCGAGTGGTACAGGTATTGGCGGGACCGTCGCTACCGGTGGTACGTCGAACTGGGCCTGGCGAGCGATCGGCTGCGGCTGCGGGAGCACGGCGCAGAAGAGCTAAGCCACTACTCGTGCGGCACGGCCGATATCGAGTACGCCTTCCCGTTCCTGGCCGAGGGCCAGTTCGGCGAGTTGGAGGGCGTGGCCCATCGCGGCGACTTCGATCTGCGCAGCCACATGGAGGGCAAGCTGGTTCGCCAAGGCGATCAGCTTGTGGTCGAACAAGACGAACAAGGTAATCCAAAGTATCGCGGCAGCGGCAAGGACCTGACCTACTACGACGAGCAGACCAGGCAGCGCTACATCCCGCACGTGATCGAGCCTTCGGCCGGCACCGATCGGGC
>JAUWHT010000342.1 GCA_030605745.1 Pirellulales bacterium
CCCCCCCGCTACACGGGTTTCCGATGAATAATCCCAGCTAAACGCCCCAATCCCCAATCCCCAATCCCCAATCCCATGCCCCGTGTCCTTCGCAGCGCCGGTAGCTTTGCGATTGTGCTGGTGGCCTATTGGACGTACGCGCTGGTGGCAGTGCCGTTGATCGAGCCGCCGGCAGAGCTACGCCGCGACAAGCCGCTTACGGAGCAGGACCGGCAGCAGGGAAGCCACCTGCTGGACGACCGGCTGGCGGAACTCAGAGAACTGTTCCCGCCCGGATCCTGGGTGCTGAAGGACCCCAAGATTCTCGAAAGCGACCAGGTCAAGCTGGTGATGCAGGATTATCGGAACTTGGGCGACGGCCGGGTGGAGATCCGTCCCTGCACGATAATCTTCTCGCCCGACGGGCCGGCCGACGACGAAGCCCAGCGCCGTCGCCGGGCGGTGATCCTCGAGGCGCCCGAGGGGGCAGTGATGGAGTTCGACCAGCCGCTGGATCTGGGCCGAATGAAGATCGGCCGCCTGGTGGCCGGTCAACTCACCGGACGGATCACCATCCGCAGCAAAGGCAAGCTGCCCGGCCCCGAGGACGACCTGATGATCGTCACCCGGGACGTCGAACTCACCGAGCATAACGTCTGGTCGCCGCATCCGGTCGATTTCCGTTGGGGGGCCAACTACGGCCGGGGGCACCATATGCACATCAAGCTGCTGCCCAGGCGGCAGACCGAAGACCCGGCCGGGCGGGGCCCGAACATCGGCGGCATCGAGCTGTTCGAGCTGCGCCGCGTCGAACGGCTCCACCTGGAGTTGGGCCAGGCGAAGTTGGCTTCCGGCAAGACTAGCGCCACGTCGGATCTGCCGGTGGAAGTCGTCTGCCGCGGACCGTTCCGCTTCAACCTGGTCGAGAAGGTAGCCACCTTTGAGGACCACGTGGACGTGCTGCGGCTCAATCCCGACGGCCCCAGCGATCAGCTCAACTGCGAATTGCTCTCTATCTTCTTCACCGATCGGGCCGAGTCGGTGCCCGGCAGCCCCGATGACGACAAGCACGGCTCGAAGAAAAATCGCCCGGGTGCGTTCGACCTGCAACCGCAACGGATCGAGGCCCGGGGCAACCCGGTCGTTGTCTCGGCACCTGGCCAGCAGGTGCGGGCCCGGGGCCAACGGCTAGAGTACGACTTTCAAACCGGCCGGATCGCGGCCGAAGGACCCGGCTGGTTCTGCAAACAGATGGCCGGCCGGACGGACCAGTTGCTTCAAGCGCACTGGAACGAGCAGCTACGGGTCCGCCCGCACGAGCAGAACCAGGTGATCTCGCTTTCCGGAGGCGCGGGGTTGAACTTCAGCGGGATCGGGCAGTTGGAAGCAGCGGAAATCCACTTCTGGCTATCGGAATCTCCGCCGGATGGCCAGTCCGAGCAATCCAGACTGCGGCCCGACCGGATGCTCGCCCGCGGCAACGTCCGGGTGGAATCACCGAAGCTTTCCAGCACGGTCGAGCAATTGGAGGTCTGGTTTGAGGGGCGAGGGGCGAGGGGCGAGGGGCCAGGGGCCAGGGACGAGGAGGGGAGCCGGGAGACACCGTTTAGCGGCCGCCGGCACGGCGGCCTGCCGCCTACCAATTTTCAAGGTGGCAATAAATTGCCACCCCCTCACCTCTCGCCCCTGGCCCCTCGTCCCTCGTCCCTCACCCAGCACTTTGAGATCGCCGGCCGGCTGCTTCAAATCCGTGTGCTGATGCACGAGGACGAGCAGGCGGAGTTGTCCGAGTTGATCGTCGAGGACGGTGTCCGCTTCGTCGAAACGCATACCAAACAGCCGGATGAACAACCGCTGCTAATCACCGGTGATCGGCTCCATGTGGTTGATGCGGCCGAGCCGCACGCGGCGGCGACGGTGACCGGGCGCCCGGCACAGTTCGAGGGACGCGGGCTGACCATGACCGGGCCGAATATCAATCTCAATCGCGGCACTAACCGGCTGTGGATCGACGGACCCGGACAGATGAAGCTGCCGCTTGAAAGCGACCTCGAAGGCCGACCGTTACGCAACCCCGGCACGCTGCAAGTCGTGTGGCAGGACCGCATGGCCTTCGACGGCCGCATCGCGCGGTTCGAAGAATCGGTAACCGCCGACGCGGAGTACCAACACCTGCAAACCGAAACGCTGGAAGTCCACCTGAAGCAGCAGATCCGCTTCTCCGATCCCAAGATCGGGCAGGATCCCGAGGTCGAGAAGGTCCTCTGCCGCGGCGGCGTGTTCATGGAAAATCGCGCCTTCGACGGCCGGACACAGTCGTCGCACGAGCAGATGCAGGTCGTCGACCTGGCGATCAATCTCACAAGCGGCGCGCTGACAGCCGGCGGACCGGGCTGGCTCCTGAGCGTCCGACGAGGCGATGAAAACCAACTCCGCGGCCTGCACGTCCGCTTCCAAGGTTCGATTACCGGCAACCTGCACCGACGCCAGATGACCTTCCATGATCGGGTCCAGTCCGCTTACGCACCGGTCGACTGCTGGGAAGCAAAACTCGATGTAGACAACCCCGATGCGCTGGGGCCCGACGGTGTAGTACTGCACTGCGATCGGCTGTCGGTCAACCAGATGGACACACCGGTCGGCGATCGCCGGGCAATCGAGCTGGAGGCCGCCGGCAACACCGTGGTCGAAGGCAACACCTTCACCGCGCGGGCAATACGCATGACCTACACCGAAGCCAAGGACCTGCTGGTCCTGGAGGGCGACGGCCGGACCGATGCGGAGTTGTTCCGCCAACAGCAGATCGGCGGCCCTACGTCGAAGGCCGCCGCACGCAAGATACTCTACTGGCCGTCCACCAAGCAGATCAAGGTCATCGGGGCAAAATCGCTGGAGTTGAGTCAATTCCCCACCGGCAACGCGTTAGGGCCCGCGCAAAAATAACCTGTACAAGTTTGAGCGAGGGTGGCACGTCCCTGAGCGCAGCGAAGGGCGTGGGCGCCCGGCTCAACACGCCCTTCGTTCCTCAGGGCGTGCCACCCCAATTGGGCCCTTAGGAATGTTGAGTTCACGT
>JAUWHT010000114.1 GCA_030605745.1 Pirellulales bacterium
TCCTGTAGTAAGCTGCATGGGTCGGCCTCCTTGCCTGCGGGAATGTTTTGTGACGGTTGAATCACATGCTATCCCAAATTGGCCTGGAGGCCGATACCATTTCAGCTACATTTCGAGCCCGAAAATGTGCAAAACTTGAAACGATATCGGCGTTTAGCCGGCGGGCTTGCCCGCCGTGTTGCGCACTGGGATTGTCACGGAAACTCGCGGCGGGCAAGCCCGCCGGCTAAACTAAGCCTCGTCGATCATCAACACTTCTTTGAGTTCTTCTCGCAGTTGCAATCGTGCCCGATGCAATCGGCTGCGGACGGTTCCTATCGGCACCTCGAGGATCTCGGCGATGGTTTCATAGCAACAGCCGTCGATCTCCCGGAGCACGAGCACCGCGCGGTGTTCGTCGCCCAGCCTGTCGATGGCCTGCCGCACCTGCTGGCGACATTCGTCTCGTTCGACTGTTTCGGTTGGTCCGTCTGCGTGGTCTATCGGTTCCAGGCCGCTTGTCTCCCGGACATGCTCGACCGACAAGGTCGGCCGTTTGCGTCGCCGGTGGCTGGCCGCCACATTCAGCGCGATCCGGTACAACCAGGTATAAAAGGCACTGGAGCCTTGGAACGTGTCCAACTTGAGGAACGCCTGAACAAAGGCGTCCTGGACCACGTCCTGAGCGTCCTCGGCGTTGCCGGCCACGTGCACAACGGTGTTGTAGAGCCGATCCTGGTACTTCTCGACCAGTTGGCCGAACGCCGCCGAGTGACCCGCCAGGGTCTCGTCAATCAGTTGGGCGTCGTCGCTCACATCAGGCTCGTAGTTTTGGACGCGCCGGAGGGGCCAAGAGTTCCCCATCATCCCTATTGGAGGAGCGGGTGTCAAACCCCCCTGGGACCGTGTACACTGAGCATGGTTTGGGGAAAGGCATTCTATGATCCTGCTGATCGACAACTACGATTCGTTCACCTACAACCTGGTGCAACGCCTCGGCGAGATCGATCCGTCGTTGGAGTTGGAAGTCTATCGCAACGACAAAATCACGGTCGAGGGGATCGAGGCCCGGGGACCCTCCCGCTTGATCATCTCACCCGGCCCTTGCACACCGAACGAGGCGGGCATTTCCGTGGCGGCCGTAAAACACTTCGCCGGGCGGGTACCACTGCTGGGCGTCTGCCTGGGGCACCAGTCGATCGGCCAGGCCTTCGGTGCGAAGATCGTTCGCGCCGGGCGGCTGATGCACGGTAAGACCGACATGATCCATCACGACAACCGGGGTCTGTACAAGGGCCTGGAAAACCCCTTCCAGGCCACTCGCTACCACAGCCTCATCATCCGGCCGGAAACGCTGGGCGACCAGTTCGAGGTCTGTGCCTGGTGCAACGCCCCGGACGGCACCCGTGAGATCATGGGCATCCGCCACCGGCAGTTCCCGCTGTTCGGCATGCAGTTCCATCCGGAAAGCTTTCTGACCGACTCCGGCACGACGCTCCTAGAGCGGTTCCTGGCAGTGGGGTAGACGCTAAGCCGCAAGCGGCTGCCCAGCTTGACTTGTGGTGTTTTCAATTGTGGGCGGGGATGGTATATTTGCTGGTAGAGTTACTGTGGCGAGAAATACTTGCGATGCCGACCATATTCCGACACAAGGGTTATCGCTTTTTCTTTTTTTCCAACGAGGGTTCGCCACCGGAGCCGCCACACGTACATATTCGTCATGGCGAACGGGTGGCCAAGTTCTGGCTTGTGCCGGAGGTAGCGCTGGCCGGTGCGTGGTGCATGTCCTCGACAGAGTTGAATCAGTTGCGGAAAATCGTGCAAGAGAAGCGTGATGAATTTGAAAGGGCGTGGCATGAACACTTGGCACGATCTGCCTAGGGCCCAGCGGATTTGGTTCGACGAGGACAATCTCTGGGTAGAGTTGGCCGATGGCCGACAAGTAGGTGTCCCACTGGCGTATTTTCCCCGGCTGCTGAAGGGTAGCCCTGAACAGCGGGTAAGGTACGAAATGAGCGGCGGGGGAACTGGCCTTCACTGGGAGGAACTCGATGAAGACCTCAGCGTTCCCGGCCTGCTTGCGGGGGTCGCCCGGCAGGAGGCCACCGCATAACGCCTAACGGCCAGTGCGACTAACCTTTTTCACAGCGGAAAACGTCCGATTCGGCATACGCTCAGGCCATGCCGCCGAGAATCCACAATTGGTACCACTCCACCTTCGGATACGCCCTTGCCGGGGCGGTTGTGCTTTGGGCGGCGCTGCCGCCGTTGGATCTTTGGTTGCTGGGCTGGACCGCGCCGGTGTGGTGGGTGCTGTTGATCCGGCAAGAGCATCTTGGCGGCCGCCGCCCGTATGGTGCGCTCTGGCTGGCTGGGTTCCTGTTTTGGCTGGCCGTGCTGCACTGGCTGCGGCTGCCGCACCCGGCCACCAGCCTGGGCTGGGTCGCCTTGTCGTTCTACTTTGCTTTCTATCTGCCGATGTTTGTGGGCCTTTCGCGCGTGGCCGTGCACCGGCTCCGTGTGCCGGTGATCCTGGCCGCGCCGATCGTGTGGACCGGCCTGGAACTCGCCCGCGGACACCTCCTGACCGGAATGACCATGGCCAGCCTGGGCCATACCCAATACCGGTGGATCACGTTGGTCCAGCTTAGCGATCTGGCGGGGGCCTACGGCGTGAGCTTCGTTGTGATGCTGGTGGCGGCCTGCCTGGCGCGGATGATCCGGTGCAACGGCTGGCCTCTGGCCGTTTGGCCGCTGGTGCCAGCCGTGGCGGTGCTGGCTGCGACACTGCTCTACGGACACTTGCGCATGTCGGGCGATTACACCATGCCCGGCGCCCGAATCGCGCTGATCCAAGGCTCCATCGACACGAAGTTGAAAGAAGGTCCCGGCAAGCGCGGGTTCATCTTCCGACACTACTGCGAACTCTCCCAACAGGCGGTCCGGCAGTATGCAGAACTCGATCTGGTCGTTTGGCCTGAGACGATGTTCCGCGAACCCCTGATTACCTATCAGCAGAACGCCCGCAAGCCCGAACTGTTCAAAGACTGGTCCCAAGGACAGTTCCAACGGGCGATTGGGCAGAGCGCCCGGCGATCCCGGCAGGCAATGGGTAAGCTGGCCCGGGCGCTGGACGTCCCGCTTGTGCTGGGCGTCGATCACCATTATTTCGGACCGGAAGGGATGCAGTTGTTCAATTCGGCCGCGCTGGTCAGCCGCGAAGGGAAACTGGTGCCGCCGGTCTACAACAAGATTCACTTGGTGATGTTCGGTGAGTACGTACCGTTTGCCGGGTACTTCCCTTGCCTTCAACGGCTCACTCCGCTGCCGGTGAGCCTCACGGCGGGCGACGAACCGGTGTCGTTCGACGTGGCCGGGCTGCGGATCGCGCCGAACATCTGCTACGAGACCGTGCTGCCGCACGTCATCCGCCGGCAGGTGAACATCCTCCGCGCGGGTGGTGCCGAGCCGGACGTACTGGTGAACCTGACCAACGACGGTTGGTTCTGGGGTTCCAGCGAGTTGGACATGCACCTGATTTGTGGGGTATTTCGAGCGGTGGAGTGTCGCAAGCCGCTGTTGATTGCGGCGAACACCGGCTTCTCGGCGTGGATTGACGGCGACGGCCGGATCCTTCGGCGGGGCCGCCGACGGGCCACGGATATTATCTTGGCCGAGGTCCGTCCGGACCGCCGGGGCAGTTGGTACCTCAGGCACGGCGATTGGCCGGCCGGAATCTGCCTGGTGGCATGCGTGTTGCTTGCTGTGCTCGGTTGCTGGGCCCCTATCCCGGATTATTCACGTGCGTCGCGATTGTCAACGTAACACATTGTAGCAGAATGAGTTGCACACATATACCCCAATGGTGCTATGCGCATGTAGTTTAGCCGCCGGGCTTGCCCGGCGCGTTGTCTACCCCATCGGGGCGGCAGTTCAACTGCCGTCCCAGCACAGGATTTGCTCCAGGACCAACGCGCCGGGCAAGCCCGGCGGCTAAACAAAACGAGTCATTCTGATTGACATGAGAAATCGGCCGGAGTTATACTAACACTAGTGGGACACTAGTGGGGCAGGTCCAAAGGTGAGGGTCCGTAGTCTGCGTCAAACAATGAAGAGGTCCCAAATGAACCTCGTGGGCAAGATTTTTGTAGTGCTGATTTTCGTCATGAGCCTGGTCTTCATGTCGTTTGCCGTGGCCGTGTACGCCACACACAAGAACTGGAAGGACGTGGTCACGACGACCAGAGAGGAGGCGACCCGCGAGAAGCCGCTCGGCCTGATGTACCAGTTGGAGGACACCCGGACACGCAACCAGGAACTCAAGGACCAGCGAGACAAGCTGCAACAGGACGTGGATGCTGAAAAGGCCGCGGCGATCCAGGTCCGCAGCAAATTGGAAACCGAAAGGGACTTGCTCAAGCAAGAACTCCAAGAGAAAGAGCAGAGTCTGGCCAAGCACATCGAGGCCCAGCGCGAGGCCGTCGCCGCCATGAACGCCACCCAGGCCAATCTGGATAGGCTGGACAAAAGGGTCAAAGTGCTGGAGGGGGATATCGACCAGGCCCACCATGACCGCGATGCGCACTTCAAGCAGGTGGTCAAACTTACCGACGAATTGCACCAGGCGGTCAACGAACTGAAGCGGCTGAAGGCCCGACAGATCACCTTGGTTGCCGATCTGGCCAAGGCCGAGAATGTGTTGCGGCATTTCGGCAGGACAAAGGACGAGAATATCTCCGGCGAGCCGCCGCAGGTGGACGGTGTCGTGCTGGCCACACCGCGACCCGACCTGATCGAAATCTCCATCGGCTCCGACGACGGACTGCTGAAAGGACACCGCCTCGAGGTCGTCCGGCTCACCGGCGGTGCAAGAACCTACGTCGGCCGTATCGAAGTCGTCAGAACTTATCCCGACAAAGCGGTTTGCAGGATTATCCCCGAATTCCGTAAAAGCCAAACGCAGAGGGGCGATCGTGTGGTCAGCAAAATCCAGTAAACAACCGGGCGGACCGTACCGAAAGCCCCGGGCGGATATCTATACTATCCTGCTCATCATCGCGCTGATCGCGCTGCTGCTGGGGATACTCTTCCTGTACTTCGAGATGGGCATGTACGATTTCGACCTCAAGGGCGGACCCTCGTTAGTGGATAGTGGACATGGGAGAGTGGATAGTGGACAGTGGATAGTGGATAGTAACTCTTCATCCGCGACCACTCTCCACTCTCCACTGTCCACTACCCACTCTCCACTATCCACTATCCACTACCCACTACCAAGCACGGATGCTCCATCGACTGCTTAGCCACTTCAGTTCCGACCTGGCGGTCGATCTGGGAACGACCAACACGCTGATCAGCGTGGTCGGCGAGGGGCTTGTGCTCGACGAACCCTCGGTGGTGGCGGTCGAGCAGGGCACCGGGCGGATCCTCTCCGGCGGTTGCGCAGTCGGTCACCTGGCCAAGCAGATGCAAGGCCGAACGCCGGACTCGATCTCCGTGGTCCGCCCGCTGCGCAACGGCGTGATCACCGACTTTGAACTCTGCGAGGCGATGCTCCGCTACTTCCTTCGCAAGGCCCAAGCGCCCAGGATGCGGCTGAGACCCCGTGTCCTGGTCGCCGTGCCCGGCTGCATCACCCCGGTGGAGAAGCGGGCTGTATTCAACAGCGTGCACCGGGCCGGTGCACGGCAGGTTTGGCTGCTTGCGGAGGCCACGGCGGCGGCGATCGGGGTCGGGCTGCCGATCGCCGAACCGGTCGCCAGTATGGTCTGCGACATCGGCGGCGGAACCACAGAGACAGCGGTGATCAGCCTGGCCGATACCGTGGCCGCCGTGTCGATCCGAACCGGCGGCGACGCGATGGATCAGGCCATCGTCGATTACCTCCGCCGCCACTTTAGCCTGCGCGTCGGACTGCCGGCCGCCGAACGACTGCGAATCGAGCTGGGTAGCGCATATCCCCTGGAAGAAGAGCAACTCCAACAGGTCAGCGGACTGGATACCGTCAGCGGCTTGCCGCGGAAGGCCAGCATCAGCAGCGAGGAGGTCCGTCAGGCACTGGGCGATCCGCTCGGGGCGATCGTCGATGCGATCAAGGCCGCGCTCGACCGTTGCGGCCCCGACCTGGCCGCTGACCTGATCGACAACGGCCTGGTGCTTTGCGGCGGCGGTTCGCTGCTAAAACGGATCGATCGATTCATCAGCGAGCAAATCGGTCTGCCAGTCCGCGTGGTCCCCGAGCCACTAACCGCCGTGGTCGCCGGCATGTTGATCTGCCTGGAGCATCTCGACCAGTGGCGGCACACGCTCCAGTCCAGCGAGGATGACATCTAGGTAATTGAAAATTGAGAATTGAAAATTGGCTCGATTCGCGGCGGTGGTTGCGGATATGTCTGGCGGGGTTCGCGGTGTGCCACTGCACACTGTTTCGGGACGTCCCGGGTTGGTGACACAATACGGCTAAGGGCCCGCGCACAAATAACTTGTACGAATTCCACCAAGAGTGGCACGTCCCTGAGCGCAGCGAAGGGCGTGTTTGGGGCACCTTGCCACGCCCTTCGTTCCTCAGGGCGTGCCACCAATTTGTACAGCTTATTTCTGTATTTATGTGAAAACGACTTCAATCTCAATCTGTCTTGTCGATCCTCGGCAAGTCAGCTAGAATTCGCTGTTCTATTCCAAATGGAGCACGCTCATGTTATCCAAGAAGCTTCCGCTGGACACGATTCCCAAGAGGCGGCCAACCCATACGTTGACGTACGGGTCGCGCTACCTCAGTACGCCGGTGCCGAAGTACGAGATGCCCAGTGCGTCGATGCCCGGGAATGTGGCCTATCAGATTATCCACGATGAACTGAACCTGGACGGCAACCCGGCCCTGAACTTGGCTTCGTTTGTGACTACCTGGATGGAGCCGGAAGCCGAACGGCTGATGATGGAAACACTCAACAAGAACTACGTCGATCAGGACGAGTACCCGCAGACAACCGAAATCCAGAACCGCTGCGTCAACATGCTGGCCAACCTGTTCCACGCACCCGAGGAGCACACCGGCGTAGGCACGGCCACGGTGGGCTCATCCGAGGCGATCCACCTGGCGGGTTTGGCCCTGAAGTGGAACTGGCGTGCCCGGTGCCGGGCGGAAAACAAGCCGGCCGAGAAGCCGAACATCGTGATGGGCCATAACGTGCAGGTCTGCTGGGAGAAGTTCGCCCGGTATTTCGAGGTCGAGCCCCGATACGTCCCGCTCGGCAAGAAGCGGTTCGTGCTCGGCGTGAAAGAGGCACTCGAACTGGTCGACCAGAACACCATCGCCGTGGTCGGCATCCTCGGCAGCACCTATACGGGCGAGTACGAACCGATCGAGGCATTGAACGAGGCGCTGGAAAAACAGAACAAGAAAACCGGCTGGCAGGTGCCGATCCACGTCGACGCGGCCAGCGGCGGGTTCGTCGCCCCGTTCACCTCACCGCAGCTCAAGTGGGACTTCCGCCTGCCGCTGGTCAAGTCGATCAACGCCTCGGGCCACAAGTACGGGCTGGTGCATCCGGGGATCGGCTGGGTCATCTGGCGAACCGAGTCGGAGTTGCCCGAGGACCTGATCTTCCATGTAAACTACCTGGGCGGCGACCAGCCCACTTTCAACCTGAACTTCTCGCGCGGGGCCAACCAGATCATCGCCCAATACTACAACTTCCTCAGTCTCGGCCGGGAGGGTTATCGGCGGATCATGAGCGCGCTCGAAGAGAACGCCCGATACCTCACCGGGCAGCTTGAAGCGACCGGTAAGTTCACCATGCTCAGCAAGCTGGGGCACCTGCCGGTGGTTACGTTCACCTTTAAGAACACCGGCCGTTTCACGGTCTTCGACCTCTCGGCCAAACTCCGCCAGCGTGGATGGATTGTGCCGGCGTACACCATGGCGCCCGATGCCGAAGACGTGGCCGTGCTGCGTGTGGTGGTTCGCGAGGGGCTCAGCCGCGACATGGCCGACATGCTGCTGGCCGATATCCTCCGCGCAGTGGATGAGTTTGAGGGTGTCTCGCCACAGCCGCCCATGCCGCCGCACCCAAAGAAGACACGAGGCGTCTGCTGACGATCCACAAATCGAAGTGGTAAACATTCACGACGTGTGAGCCTGCAATGAGCGAAAACACACGAAAACCTCGTCGGCCTTTTCCCTGGTACTGTTCGAGTTGCCGCAGGAAAGATCTCTATTCTGCGGTGATCCCCTACAGTGTGGAAATCAACCACGACGGCCGGTTGTACACGATCACGGTCCCCGAACTCGATGTTCCTAAGTGTCGATCTTGCGGCGAAATCGTCTTCGATGACAACGCCAACGAGCAGATCAGCGAGGCGTTGCGGGCACATCTGCATCTGCTTACCCCCGAGCAAATTCGCGGTGCGCTGAAGACTCTCGGCATACGTCAAAAACAACTTGCAGCGTACCTGGGCGTCGCCGAAGCCACGGTATCGCGATGGTGCACCGGTACGTTGATTCAGTCACGGGCGATGGATAATCTGCTGCGCGCTTACTTCGGCATCCCGGAAGTCCGCACGGCATTGATTGGGGCAGGTCAAGATCCCAATCTCGGCGCGGTGGTCACGTCAAATCCGAACATCAGACAGTAGGACTAATAATTCGGCGTCGGCGGGCGGTAGTGGCTTAGGTTGATGGTCTTGAACCACTCGATCGTTTTGGTCAGCCCCTCACGCAACTCCACGGTGGGTTTCCAGCCGAGGTGCTTTTCGGCCAGTGTGATGTCGGGCCGGCGCTGAAGGGGATCGTCGGCTGGAAGCGGCCTGTTTACGAACTTGCTGCGCGAACCGGTCAAGTCTAAAACCAACTCGGCCAGTTCGAGAATCGTGAACTCATGCGGGTTGCCGAGGTTTACCGGCCCGATGAAGTCGTCCGGACCGTCCATCATGCGGATCATGCCCTCGACCAGGTCGTCGCGGTAGCAGAACGATCGGGTCTGTGAGCCGTCGCCGAAGATGGTGATCTGATCGCCTGCAAGTGCCTGTCGGATAAAGTTGGAGATGACCCGGCCGTCGAACGGGTGCATCCGCGGCCCGTAGGTGTTGAATATCCGCGCGATGCGGATGTTGACCTTATTCGAGCGATGGTAGTCCATGAACAGGGTTTCGGCCGCCCGTTTGCCCTCGTCGTAACATGCCCGTGGTCCAAGCGTGTTGACCGAACCGCGATAGGTTTCCGGCTGCGGATGGACCTCTGGATCGCCGTAGACCTCGCTGGTGCTGGCCTGGAGCACCTTTGCCCGACACCGCTTGGCCATGCCCAGCACGTTGATCGACCCCATCACGGAGGTCTTCATGGTCTTGATGGGATTGTACTGGTAGTGGCCCGGCGCGGCGGGACAGGCCAGGTTGTAAATCTCATCGACCTCCAGGAATATCGGCAAGGTGATGTCGTGTCGCACCAGTTCGAAGTTGGGCCGGCCCAGCAGGTGGGCCACGTTCGACTTCTGGCTGGTGAAGAAATTGTCCAGGCAGATCACGTCGTGACCTCGCTCGACCAGCCGTTCGCACAAATGGGAGCCGATAAAACCGGCCCCGCCGGTGACAAGTATCCGCTTTAAGGATGGCATTTCGATGATCCTCCTTGACTATCATAGCGTACAGGCCAGTTGCTGGGAAACCTGATACGCCCTCAGAAAGGGGGTTCGGGACTCGGGGCTCGGGCCGAGGGGCTGTTGGCCGACAGTTCATTTCCCGAGCCTCGAATCCCGAGCCCCGAGCCTCGAATCCCTACAACCTCCGCAATCCGCTCTCTGGTGACCGGCCGAATTATGTCCTGCTCGCATACGATTGCGGTCAGCCGCTCGGCGGGGGTAACGTCGAAAGCCGGGTTGTAGACGTCGATCCCCTCGGGGGCCGTCTGCCGGCCGAACCCGTGGGTGATCTCGCGCGGGTCGCGCTGCTCGATGGGAATCTCGTCGCCACCAGCCAGTGAGAGGTCGAACGTGCTGGTGGGCGCCGCCACGTAAAACGGTATGTTGTGTGCCGCGGCCAGCACCGCCAGGCCGTAGGTGCCGATCTTGTTGGCCACGTCCCCGTTGGCCGCGATCCGATCGGCGCCGGTGATTACGGCCTGCACCCGGCGCTGGCGCATCACCACGGCGGCCATCGAGTCGCAGATCAACGTGGCGTCGATGCCCCGCTGCTGCAATTCCCAGGCGGTCAGCCGGGCGCCTTGCAGCAGTGGCCGGGTCTCGTCGACGTAGACGTGCAGCCGCTTGCCCGACTCGACTGCCGCGAAGATCACCGCCAGCGCCGTGCCGTAATCGGCCGTTGCCAGCCCGCCGGCGTTGCAGTGGGTCAGTACGCCTTGGCCGTCGGCCAGCAGCTCGGCCCCGTGGTGTCCGATGGCCCGGCACATCTGCCGGTCTTCTTCGTGGATGGCCCGGGCCTCGGCCAGCAGGGCTTCGGCAATATCGGCCGTCGGAGTGCCGCGCAGTTCCAGCGCCCTGTTCTTCATTCGCTGTAATGCCCAAGACAGGTTGACCGCCGTTGGTCGGCACGTAGCCAGGTAATCGGTCACTTCGTCGAGTCGGCGGAACAGGGCAGCTTCATCTTGCCCGGAGACGGTCTGCAAGCCAATACACACGCCGTATGCCGCGGCGATGCCGATGGCCGGCGCGCCGCGGACGCGGAGCCGCTTGATGGCCTTCCAGATGGACTCCATGTCGCGGCAATCGATCTGGGTGAATTCAACCGGCAGCAAGGTTTGGTCGATCAGACGCAGATGCCCATCGACCCCGCCGACCCAGTGGAGTGTTTCGAGGTTTTTCATGCTGCCCGAACACGTTGCACGTAGTTTAGCCGCCGGGCTTGCCCGGCGCGTTGTCTGGTAGTCAATGCGCCCCAATACCGACGCGCCGGGCAAGCCCGGCGGCTAAACGGCTCGCGCCGCGTGGATGCGGCGGCTAAACGGTTTTGCCGATTGACTTTTGCAATGCCGCGTTCTTTTCTTGGACCTTCTCAGTGAGTTGGTGCTTGAACGCGGCCAGTTTTTCTTGTAGTTCGACGTTTGATAGGGCCAGGATTTCCACGGCTAGCAGTCCGGCGTTTCGCGCGCCGCCGCTGCCGAGGCCGACGGTGGCCACCGGTACATCGCCCGGCATTTGGACGGTGCTCAGCAGCGAATCCAGCCCGCCCTGCAAGTCGGTGGGCACGGGGATGCCGACGACCGGCAACGCGGTGTGCGAGGCGACGACCCCAGCCAGGTGTGCCGCCCCGCCGGCGGCCGCAATGATCACCTTCAGCCCGCGGGCAGCAGCCATCGTGGCATACTGGCGAACGATCTCGGGCGTGCGATGGGCACTCATCATCCGGGTTTCGTAAAGCACGCCGAACTCATCCAGTGCCGCAGCGACCGCCCGGATCTTCGGCCAGTCGCTGTCGCTACCCATCACAATGCCCACCACGGGCGAAGTCGTATTCGGCATATTTGGTCTCCATGACTGGATTGTGGGGCGTTAATGCAAACCTTGCAAGAGCCGGTTGATGCTGGTCTTTGCGTCGCCGAACATCAGAATGGTTTTCGGCTCCTGGTACAGTGGGTTTTCCACGCCGGAGTACCCTGGTTGCCCGTCCAGGTTGCACACCAAGACCTGCTTCGCGTCGTGCGCCGCAAGAATCGGCATCCCTGCGATGGGGGTGTCCTCCGCGCCAATCGCCGCGGGATTTACCACGTCGCAGGCACCGACGATCAATGCGAGATCGGTCTGCTGGAACTCGGGATTGATCTGGTCCATGTCGAACAGCATGTCGGGGTCGACCTCCGCCTCGGCCAACAGCACGTGCATGTGGCCGGGCATCCGTCCCGCGATTGGATGGATGGCGAACTTCACCTGCTTGCCCATCTCCTCTAGTCTGTTGGCCAACTGTACGGTCTCGAACTGGGCGTGCGCCAGCGCCATGCCATATCCGGGGATGATGACGACACTGTTCGCATTTTTCGCCGCGTCGATAGCCTGGGCAAGGGGGGCCTGCTGTTGGGACTTCTCGAACTTTCGAGGTTCCTCCACCGTGACCGTTGGTGAAGGTTCCGGTTCGCCTTTCCGCGCCTGTGCTTCCGCCGCCTGAACGGGAACTGCCCCGGGTTTCCAGTGGACGCCGAGGAATACCTTGGGCAGGTTTCGGTTCATGGCCTTGCACATCACGTGGGTGAGAATAGAGCCCGACGCGGCCACCGTGGCTCCACATGCGATCAGCAGCCGGTTCTCGATGATGATGCCGCAGAAGGCCGCCGCCAACCCCGACGTCGCGTTCAGAAAAGAGATCAACACCGGCATGTCGGCTCCACCGATACGTATCGAGAAGACGACGCCCAGCAGAATGGAGGCCAGGATCAAGACCATCAAGGAACATGGCAAGGCCGGAGCAGCCGTGCCTCCCGCGACAATGCCCAGTGTGACAATCACCAGAACGATTCCCAACAGCATCCAATCGTGTTTGGGAAAGACGGTCGGCGTTTGCTTCATGCAGTTGGCCAGTTTCGCACTGGCGATCATGCTGCCGCTGAAGGTCGCCATGCCGATCACAAGACTTACAACGCCGGCAACCTTGGCAATGGTCTCCTGAGGCGCCGCCTCCCGGGTCAATTGGACGAAGGACACCAGAAATGCCGCCAGGCTGCCTGCGCCGTTCTGAAAGGCCACCATGGCGGGAATCTGGATCATGCCCACCCGCATGGCCACAACCCAACCCACAAGACCCCCAAGCACCAGTGCAAGGATGACAGCGGCCGGCTCCAGGACGGGGTGCCGATACAGCACGACTCCCAGGGCGCACAACAGGGCGAAGGCGGCCGTGAGGTTCCCCGATCGAGCGCCTTTGACGGTTCTGAACTGCCAGATACCGACGATGAGGATCAAGATGATCGCAAAATCTGTCAGCAGATACCAGCAGTTATCCATGCAGCTACTCTCTGGTCTTAAACAGTTTCAACATGCGGTTTGTGATGGCAAACCCGCCGATCACATTGAATGTCGCCATGACGATGGCCAAAGCGCCGAGCCCTTTTTGGACGGCGTTCGTTTCGACCGCAAACAGCAGCAAGGCTCCAAGGATCGTCACGGCCGAGATGGCGTTGGTCATGGACATCAGCGGCGTGTGCAGCCGCGGAGGTACCTTCGAGATCAGCAGGTACCCGACAAGAAAGGAAAATATGAAAACGGCTACCATCAATAATACGTCACCCATTGTTCCCTCTTCTCCAGGATTTCCTAGTTCTACAACGCTAACTCAACCTCAATGAATATACCACGGAGTCACGGAGGACACGGAGAAGATTACGAGAAAGATAGGGTTTTACTTTCAATAACTAGACTTAAACTCCGTGTTCTCCGTGCCTCCGTGGTGAACATGGTGTTGTGGTACATAGGCCAGCGTTCAGGCTTGGTTCATGGTCCGGTTCATGGCCTTCAGAGTGCCCTTGTGGACGATTTTCCCCTGGTGGGTAACCAGCGAGTGCTGTACGATCTCGTCGTCCATATCGGGTGTGCCGATGCCTTTGTTGAACAGGTTTTTCACGTAGTGAAGCATGTTGTTCGCGTAGAGCCAACTCGCGTGGACGGGCATTGAGCCGGGGATGTTCCACAACCCGAACACCGAGACCCCGTGCTTTAGAACCTCACGACCCGGTTCGGACAGCACACAGTTGCCGCCCTGGTCGATGGCGACGTCCACGATGACGGACCCCGATTTCATCCTGCCCAGCATTTCTTCCGTGATCAGAACCGGGGCCACTTCGCCGGGAACCAGCGCGCTGAGGATCACGATATCCGTTTCCTCGACCAGCGGGCTGACGGCCGCTCGCTCCTTTTCCAGCCAGTCGGGCGGCAGGAACTTGGCGTAGCCGCCTTCGCCGACGGCCAGCTCGGGCGGAACCTCGAAGCCGGCGATCTTAGCGCCTAGGCTCTCGGCCCCCTTGCGAGCATCCTCGCTGATGTCCACGGCCTTGATCGAGCCGCCCAGCCGTTTGGCAGTCGCGATCGCCTGAAGGCCCACCACGCCGGCACCGATGATCAGGAATTTGGCCGCCTTTACGGTTCCCACGGCGGTGCCGATGATGGGAATGAACTTCGGCAACCTGTTGGCGGCAATCAATACCGATTTGTAGCCGGTGACGGTACTCATGGAGGTCAGGGCGTCCATTCGCTGAGCACGCGACGTGCGCGGAATGCTGTCCATCGTAAAGGCGGTGATGTTCTTCGCCCGCAACGCACGAATCATTTCGTGATTTGAGGGCGCCGCGGGATGGAGGAAGGTGATTAGCATCGTTCCCTCCCGCATCATTTCCACTTCGTGCTTGTGGACTTCCTCGTTCAGCCAGGGTTGTTTGACCTTCAAGATGAGGTCCGACTGGGAGAACAGCGTTTGTGCATCCTCGACGAGCTTCGCCCCGGCGTGCTCGTATTCCTCATCGGCCCGCAAGGCCCCCTTGCCGGCCGACGATTCCACCAGTACATCGAAGCCCATCTTGACGTACTCCGCCACCGTTTCGGGCAGTGCTGCTACCCGCTGTTCGTTTTCCAAGATTTCCTTCGGCACCCCGATGATCATTGGTTGTCTCCTACTTTCTTTCGTCCAGTCTGAAAAATCATTGTACCGACCCAATAGCCGGGACGCAACGCGTCGCGGGTAGCAGGCCCGCGGGGCGTTGCCCCACGGCTATTGTGTTGAATGCTATTGTTGAGCAGGCCCGCGGGGCGTTGCCCCACGACTATTCATCAGAAGCGTCGGAGTATTTCGCCCTACTTCTTCAGCTTCGCGTCGATCTGGTCGCGTTGGTCGCTCTGCTGGCGCTTGCGGAGGTAGAGTTTGATGGGGACTTCGCCGAACTTGAGCCGGTCGCGGAACACGCCCAGCAGATAGCGCTGGTACTGTGCCGATAGCGCGCGGGGATTGTTGCAGAAGAGCACGATCGTGGGCGGTTGCTCAGCGACCTGGGTGGCGTAGTAGATTTTCGGCCGGCGGTTGCGGTACACGGGCGGCGGGTTGTGATCCAGCGCGGCACGGACCAGCTTGTTCAAATGGGCCGTGGCGATCCGGCTCCGCGATTGCTTGAACAGCATTTGTGCGTGGTTTAACAGCGCCTTTACGTTCTTGCCCGTCTGGCCGGTGACAAACGCGATCGGCACGTGCCACATCGTGCGAAAGGTGTCGCGCAGGTACCTCACCCATTTTTCGGTGGGCATGCTGCCGGCCATCAGGTCCCACTTGTTGACCGTGAAGATGCACGGTTTGTACTCCTGGGCCACGTAGTCGCAAAGCTGCTTGTCGACCTTGCTGATCCGCTGGCCGGCGTCGAAGAACAGCAGAACCACGTCTGCCCGGCGAATGCTCCGCCGGGCGCGGTGCGTGCTGTAGAAGTCAACGTCGGTGGCGATGTTTTTCGCGCGGCGAAAGCCGGGCGTGTCGATGGCCATGAACGCCTTGCCGTCCAACTCGAAGCGGACATCGACGCTGTCGCGGGTAGTGCCGGGCACCTCGCTGGTGATCATCCGCTCGGCCTCGGCCAACGTGTTCACCAGCGTGCTCTTGCCGGTGTTCCGGCGGCCCACGATGGCCACCTTCATCACGGGCTCTTCAACCGCTTCTCCTTCCTCCGACGGCGCGGGCAGGCGCTGGGCGATGGCGCCGATCAACTCGGCCTTGCCGCGGTCCTGCTTCGCGCTTACGGCCAGAACCTTGCGGCCCAGA
>JAUWHT010000218.1 GCA_030605745.1 Pirellulales bacterium
GCCGGCCAGCAGCACGACGTCGTCATCGGTGAAGCCGGCCAGTTCGGCGAGCCGGCGGGTGGTCGGGTTGTCGCGGTCGGTCTGTGCCCCGTCGTACTTCATCGAGCCGGTCACGTGCACAACCGCCGGCCGGGCACCCAAGTCGCAAAACCGCCGGGCGTAGGTCTCGTCCTGTACAGCCACCAGGTCAATCTGTCTCATCATCCGCGCGACCAGAGGCCGGATCCGCCGGTAGCCGCGGAAGCTGTGCTCGCTCAGCCGCCCGTTGATCACCGCCACCCGTGCACCGCTGCGCCGGACCGCGGCAACCAGGTTCGGCCACAGTTCCAACTCGGCTAGCACCAGCACATCCGGCCGGATTCGCCGCACGGCCGCTTTAACCGCCCAACTGAAATCCAATGGGCAATAGAAGACGCTGAGTTGCGAGTATTTCTTACCGGCCAGCGCAATGCCAGTCATGGTGGTGGTCGAGACGACGCACTCCCAGTCCGGCCGCCGCTGCCCGATTTCCCGGATCAGCGGGGCCAGCAGATTCACCTCCCCCACACTGACCGCGTGCAGCCAGATGCACGTCTTGTCCGACGCACGTCGCGGCACCCGGCCAAGGAACTTCTCCGCGTACCCTTCCCGGTATTTCCCCTTCCGGATCGCCTGCACCACCAGCCACGGCAGGGTGACCAATATCAGCAGCAAGTAGACCAGGTTCAACAGATAAGCCACGTGACGACAACCGTTTTATACTGTAGTTTTCCGCATACAGCAATTTTTGAACTTCTTACCGCTGCCGCAGGGGCACGGCTGGTTGCGGCCGACGCGCTGTCGGACGTTGCGGATCGGCTCGGGTTTGCGGTCGGCCTGGGTGCCGTCGATAGCGGCCTGCTGCTGCGAGGCGATCTCGCTGGCCGAGGCCGCCTCCTCGTGAACCGCCTCGGACTCCGTCCACGTTGAGCCGATGAACCGCTCGTCGAGCTGCTCCATGCGGAAGACCAGATCGGTCACCCGCTCGCCGACCGAGGCCCACATCTGCTCGAACGTCTTCATCCCCTCGCGCTTGTATTCCACCTTGGGGTCGACCTGGGCGTAGCCGCGCAGCCCGATGCTGCTGCGCAGATGGTCCATCGACAGCAGGTGGTCCTTCCAGGCGCTGTCGAGCAATTGCAGGAGCAACGCCCGTTCCATCTTCCGCATCTCGGGCCGGAACCGCTCCTCCGCGGCGGTGGCCAGGTGGTTCTCCAACTCCCCGGGCTGAAGGTTGACCATCTCATCCGGCGGCAAGTCGTAGTGCAGTTCCTCGGCCAGCCAGCCGGAAAGCAACTGCAACCGGCCGTTATTGTGGGCCTCGCTAAGCGATTTTTCCGGCGGGGTCTCGCCGTCGAAGAGCTTTCCGAGGCGGGATTCCGCTTCGGCCATTGCTTCACCGGCCGATTGCGCACACCGGCTGCTGTGGTTCAGCAGCAACGCCCGAATCTCGTCACGCTGCTTGTTCCGCAGGTCGTCCAGGCTCAAGTCCACCTGGAAGCGTTCCCGGGCCCAGTCGACCAGCCGCTGGCGGTCGTATCGTTTGTGCCCGCCGGCGTCGCTGGTGGTGAAGTGGTACAACCCGGCCATTACCGGGTACTCTATCTCCTTCTCGTTGTAGGCCGCCCTGGCCCGGGCGCAGACCAGTTGCTTGAACGGCCCGGGCTCCATGTCGCGAACCTCGTCGGGGGCCAGTTCGATGCCGAACTTGTGCCGCACCCAGCCGCAGGCGGTTTGCACGGGGAAGTCCGGATGGAGCAGCCGGGCGCCCTGGCCGAGGTCGATCTTCTCGACGGCCGCTCGGGCCTTCTCGATCAGAAACTCGGCAATGTCGTCGCGCCCGATCCGTCGCAGGTCACGGTCCCGAACATTCAGGTGCCAGCGGGTGTTGGCCGCCTTGGCCAGGGCTTCCCAGTTCCATTCGCGTGGATCCACCTCGTCGGGCAGGTTCTCGTCGATGGCGTCCAGCACCTGTCCTTCCACCATGCGGTCGGCCTGGTCCCTGGCGTACTGTTCGGCCGACTGGAAATCCATGCCGCGGAAGTCGCGGGCGTCGAGTTCCACCGATAACTCCTTGCCCGCCCACTCAGCGAACGTCTCGGTGCCATAGTCCTTGTCGAGGAACTGGTCGAGGAAGTGCTCCACCTGCTGGTCGATCATTTCCAAGATCAGTTTTTTGCAGTTGGCCCCGTCGAGGATGTTTTGTCGATAGCCGTAGACTCGTTTGCGTTGCTCGTCCATTACCTCGTCGTATTCGAGGAGGTTTTTTCGTATCTCGAAGTTTCGTTCTTCGACTTTTTTCTGTGCCCCTTCGATGCGTCGCGAGACCATGCGGCTTTCGATTGCTTCGCCTTCCTTCATTCCGAGCCGGGTGAGGATGTTCTTGACCCATTCGCCGGCGAATATCCGCATCAGGTCGTCTTCCAGCGATAGGTAGAAGCGGCTGCTGCCCGGATCGCCCTGCCGGCCGCAACGGCCGCGAAGCTGTAGGTCGATCCGCCGTGCCTCGTGCCGCTCGGTGCCGACAATGTGCAGGCCGCCCATCTTGGCCACTTCGCGACCCTCGGGCTTCGTCTGCTCGCGCTGTTCGATCTCGGCCACAAGGGTATCCCATTCGTCGGGTGGGACTTCCAGCCGGTTGGGATACTTCTCCTGCAACTGCGCCCAGGCCATGGCCTCGGGGTTGCCGCCCAGGATAATGTCGGTCCCCCGGCCGGCCATGTTGGTGGCGATGGTAACCGCGCCCAGGCGTCCGGCCTGGGCGACGATCTCGGCCTCGCGCTTGTGGTGCTTGGCGTTAAGAACCTCGTGTTTGACGCCCCGCTGTTCGAGCATTCGGGAGATCAACTCGCTGCGTTCGATCGAGACGGTACCTACCAGGATCGGCCGTCCACGGTGCTCTATTTCCTTGATCTGGTCGCGGGGGACGGTTTCCCGCTGCTTGCTGCCTTTGGGCATAAACTCGACGACCTCGTCGTACTCGCGGACGATCTTGCCCCACAACTCTTCGTCCCTGTCTGTCAGCAGCACGTCCCACTTGTGGAGCCGCTCGATTTCGTCCACCAGCGCCGTGTACTTCTCCTTCTCGGTGCGGTAGATCACGTCGGGATTATTGAGCCGCTGCAACGGCTCGTTGGTGGGGATGGCGATCACGTCGAGTTGATAGATTTTCCAGAACTCGGCCGCTTCGGTCATGGCGGTTCCGGTCATCCCGCAGATTTTGTCGTACAGCTTGAAGAAGTTTTGCAGTGTGATGGTGGCCAGGGTCTGGTTTTCCTCTTTGATGCGAACGCCTTCCTTGGCCTCGACCGCCTGATGCAATCCGTCGCTCCAGTTTCGTCCTGGCATCAGCCGCCCGGTGAATTCGTCGACGATAATTACCTCGTCCTCTTTCACCACATAGTTCACGTCGCGCTTGTACAGGTGATGGGCCCTAAGCGAGTTGTCGATCAGGTGTGGCCATTCCATGTGACCGGCCGTGTAGAAGCTCTCCACGCCGGCAAACTGCTCCGCCGCGCGTACGCCGTCGTCAGTCAGATGGGCCGAGTGCTCCTTCTCGTTGACCTCGAAGTGGGCACCCTTCTTCAACTGCCGGGCGATGCGGTCGGCCTTGCTGTAGCGGGTCACGTCGTCGTGGGCCGGGCCGGAAATGATAAGCGGCGTGCGGGCTTCGTCGATCAGGATGTTGTCCACCTCGTCGACGATCGCATACTGCAACCGCCCCTGCACCTGCTGCATGTCTTTCGGATAGCGGTCGTCGCCCTTGGCCGCCGGGCGCATGTTGTCGCGGAGATAGTCGAACCCGAACTCGTTGTTCGTGCCATAGGTAATGTCGCACTCGTAGGCCTTCTGCCGCTCGGCGGCGTCCATGTTACTCTGGATCGCGCCGACGGTAAGCCCCAGCGACAGGTACAGCGGGCCCATCCATTCCATATCGCGCCGGGCCAGGTAGTCGTTCACCGTGACCACGTGCACGTGGCCGCTGAGTGCATTGAGATATGCCGCCAGCGTGGCCACCAGGGTCTTGCCCTCGCCGGTGACCATCTCGGCGATGGTCCCGCTGTGCAGGACGATTCCGCCCATCAACTGCACATCGAAGTGGCGCATCCCAAGGAACCGTCGTCCGGCCTCGCGAGAGACGGCGAAGGCCTCGATCAGCAATTCCTCGAGCGTTTCACCGCCGGCCAGCCGCTTGCGGAACCTAGCGGTCTGCTCCCGCAGTTCCTCGTCGGTCATCACCTGGTACGTCGGCTCCAGGGCATTGATCGCGTCGACCTGTGGCTGGAGCTTTTTCAGGTACCGCGCATTCGACGAGCCGAACAGCCCGGTGACCGATCGTTCGATCAGCCGGGCGACCCCGCCAAAAACGTAGCTCAGGGCGTCGAATATACGTGCGAAAAGTTCTTCCATATCTTTGCCAATTTACCCGTTGTGGCAGGTGCGGTCAAGAACGATTGTTCGGCAATGCTCGGCAATCGACAACACCGTCCCCCGAAAGGGCGGAATCCCGCAGTTGGAGCGCCGGCCATTTGGTCTATAATGAGCCCTAAAATATGCAGGGCGTACGTGAGGAACATGTAACTCGAACTGAGGTCCATCGTTGTCCAATTCACCCGTCAGCCGTAATATCAGCGGTCAACTTGTATTCCTTGGCACGGGCACGTCGCACGGAGTTCCCGTGATCGGCTGCGGCTGCTCGACCTGCACCAGTTCTGCACCGAAGAACCAACGAACTCGCTGCAGCGTCGTGTTGGGGTTGCCCGGGGGAAATCTGCTCGTCGATACGCCGCCCGACTTGCGGACCCAGTTGCTTCGCGAGGGGATCGGCCTGGTTCATGCAGTGCTGTACACTCACGAGCACGCCGATCACCTGTTCGGGCTGGACGATCTGCGGATATTCTCGCACTACCTGGGCCGTGACCTGCCGGTTTACTGCACCGAGCTGGTGGAACAGCGAATTCGCAGGACATTCGATTATGCGTTCGACCCGGCCGCCCGGGCCTATCCGGCCGGCGGCGTGCCCCGGTTGACCTTCCGACGGATTGGCGACGAACCGTTTGAAGTACTCGGCGCCCGGGTGGTCCCCGTTCCCTTGCGTCACGGCCGGTTTCAGGTATTGGGTTTTCGCTTCGGCAACGTTGCGTATTGCACCGACACGAACGAGATCCCGGCACAAAGCATATCGCGGCTGCAAGGGCTCGACGTTCTGGTGCTCGATGCGTTGCGACGGCGGCCGCATGCCACCCATTTCAGCCTCGACGAGGCAGTCGAGATCGCCCGACAGCTCGCCCCCAAGTGGACGCTGTTTACCCACATGTGCCACGATCTTGAGCACGAGGCGACCAACGCCGCCCTGCCGCCGGGTATAGAATTGGCATACGATGGGATGCAGATCCCGTTGGGGAAGGAAGATTGCAAATTGGAAATTGGAAATTGAGAATTGCAAATTGACAAAGCAGGAGATATCCTTTAAGAAACGCTCGGGGACTGCGGTCCCCGGGGAATCCAAGGGCGGATGGGACCGTTTGATCCAGACACTGGACCGCGGCCAGTTCGACGTGTATAATTTCTTGAAGAAGCTCAGGAAACGGGGCTGCACCGGCCCGGTTGGACTCCAGTGCTACAACATCAAGGGCGATGTTCGCCAGAACCTCGAGCGTTCGATGGGGGCCTGGCAAGATTTCGCCACCCGGATGACGGCCGAAGATGAGAGATGAACACAAACGACAGCAAAACGAGACGAAATTCGGCAGTTGGGAGGAACTTCCGGATGGTGGTCGGCGTTACTCCTATGATGTTCCTGGTCAGCATGGTTTGACCGCGCGCTACGTAAAGGATGTTGACGTAACGGAGCGCACCGTCCAGTTTTGCCAGGAAATATACGACGACAAGAATCGATTGGTGGAGATCCACGAGAAATATCCGGTCGATAAAGGGCACATTAAGATCGCGAAGGAGGAGTGATGAAGATCACACGTCAGGATAGCGCCCAGAAGCTCATTGATTACCTGCATCACAAAATCACCGCTGCGGAACTGGTCGATTGGGCCGAAACGGTGATGATGGAGGGGGACTTTGAAGAGGAACATCTTGAGGTGCTGCGGGAAATCATCAGTCGCCTCGGGCTGGCAGACGTAAGAGCTTTCGGGCTGACCTGGGACGATTGCGAGGATTATTTGTCGCGGCTTGGGTATAAGGTGAGGGTCACGGTCGCCGAGACTCCAGCAGCGCAGTGGTAGTCCGGGTGTTCTGGCTGGCGGCTGAAGTCAACGCGCCGGGCAAGGCCGGCGGCTGAACGGACCGTTAATCGGTAGGCACATGAAAACCGAACTGCTTGCGCGCCTTGCTCCTTATGGGCAGCAGCACTTGGTGGCGTTTTGGGAGCGACTCGACTCCGCCGCGCGCAGGTCGCTTGCCCGGCAAATCCGTGAGATCGACTTCGAGTTGATCGCACGGCTTTATCGGCACAAGGACGATCGGAGCGATATCGGCGAGTTGGCCGATCGGGCGGGGCCGCCGCCGGCGTTCCAGTTGGAGGCGGCCGAAAACCGGTTCTCGCCCGAGCAGGCACGCGACTGCGGCGCCCGGGCTGCCACCGACGGACACCTGGGCGTGATCCTGGTCGCCGGAGGGCAGGGAAGCCGGTTGGGATTCGAGCATCCGAAGGGTATGTTTCCCATCGGGCCGGTTTCCGGGCGGTCGCTTTTCCAGGTCCACGTGGAGAAGATCATCGCCGCCGGGCGGCGCTACGGCGTGCGGATCCCGCTGTACCTGATGACCAGCCCGGCGACGCACGACGAGACTGTCGAGTTTTTCACCCGGCACGATCGGTTCGGACTGGCCGAGGATGACCTGAAGATATTCTGCCAGGGAACGATGCCGGCCGTAGATGCGGCGACCGGCAAGGTGTTGTTGGACCAGCCCGGTCACATTGCCGTCGGTCCCGACGGCCACGGCGGCATGTTGGCGGCACTGGCCGGCAGCGGAGCCCTGGAGGAGATCGAGCAGCGGGGGATCAGGCATCTGTTCTACTTGCAGGTGGACAACTCGCTGGTCGACATCTGCGCTGTCGAGTTCGTCGGATATCACCTGCTCAGCGAGTCGGAATTATCGACCCAGGTGGTCACCAAGCGAGAGCCGTTGGAGAAGTTGGGCAACGTCGTCGAGGTAGACGGGAAGCTAATGACAATCGAATACAGCGATCTGCCCGACGACGTTGCCCGGCGACGCAATGCGGACGGGTCGCTGGTGCTTTGGGCAGGCAGCATCGCGGTGCACGTGATGGACATGGTGTTCCTGCGGCGGATGGCCGGCCGCAACGACATCTTGCCGTTTCATATTGCACAGAAGAAAGTGGGCTACGTCGATCCGTCAGGGCGGCGGATCGAGCCGGAGGCGCCCAATGCGATCAAGTTCGAGCGGTTCATCTTCGACCTTATGCCCTCGGCGGCCAATGCGATTGTGGTCGAGGTCGATCCGGCAGAAGCGTTCGCGCCACTGAAGAACGCACCCGGAGCAGAACAAGACACGCCCGAGTGGGTCAAGGCCCAGATGGCAGCCCAGCATCGCCGCTGGCTCCGCCGGGCCGGGGTCGAAGTGGCCGACGACGTGCCAGTCGATATCTGCCCCCTCTGGGCACTGGACGCCGACGAGGTGGCCGAGAAAATCGAGCCGGGAACTCGGGTAACCGAACCCAGGTATTTTTGCTAAGATGTGACGAGGATAGCCGGGACGCAACGCGTCGCGGTAGCGTACCCGCGACGCGTTGCGTCCCGGCTATCATCAAACCACAAATTTGGAGTTGGCTGGGTACTAGCCCCTAATCCCTGACCCCTCGCCGCTACCATGCTTCACGCTGTAATCATGGCCGGCGGGACTGGCACGCGGTTCTGGCCCGAGAGCCGCGCCGAGCGGCCCAAGCAACTGTTGGCCATGGTTGGCGATCGAACCATGATCCGCGCGACGGTCGACCGGCTGGGCGATCTGGTTCCGCCGGAGCGGGTGCTGGTCGCCACCACGGTCGAGTTGGCCGGGAAGATTGCCGAGGGGCTTTCCGAGTTGCCCCGAGAGGCGATCCTCGCCGAGCCTTGCAAGCGGAACACCGCGCCGTGCATCGGCCTGGCGGCGATTCGCATCAACCGTGACGACCCGGACGCCACCATGGCCGTGATGCCGGCCGACCACGTGATCCACCCGGACGAGTCGTTCCGCAGCACTGTCCGTTTCGCTGCGGCGTTGGTCGATGAAGAGCCCCAGCGGATCGTCACTTTCGGCATCCGGCCGAGCTATCCGGCCGAGTCGTTCGGGTACATCGAGCGAGGTGAGCGGTTGGAGTCGGCAGTGGCAGGGTCGCCGTCAGAGACACCTCCCACAGCGGTGTACCGAGTGCGGCAGTTTCGTGAGAAGCCGAATGCCAAACTGGCCGCCGAGTACCTGGCGTCGGGCAGGTTTTACTGGAACTCGGGCATTTTTCTGTGGAAGGCACGAACCATTCTCGATGCCCTGGCCCGGTACCAGCCGGAGATGTACCGGCGGCTCGAGCGGATCGCCGATGCGGCCGACACACCGCAGTTCGGCGAGGTGCTGCTGCGCGAGTTTACGGCCATCAAGGGTATCTCAATCGACTACGCGGTGATGGAACACGCAACGGAAGT
>JAUWHT010000329.1 GCA_030605745.1 Pirellulales bacterium
AGAACACGACCGGGTTCGTCGTTGAGCGTCCATTCTCGTCCCTCCTCCGTGATAACAGAGGAAGGATGGCGAATGTCGGTGTTCAAGGCGAGCCCGGTTTGCTGTTCAATTGTCCACACATAGAAAAGGTTAGAGTCAGCACAATCACAGTACGATGCATGGTACTTCCTCCTGGGAAAATAGGGTGTGCTTGCCCCTGGAATTCTATGCCTCGATGGTATACGGCTCGCGCTGCCGGCGGTTGATCAGTGCCGTGGCCTGTTCGTCGCCGACGAACTCACACTTATCTGGGTCAAACTTGATCTTCCGCCCCAGGATCATGGCGATATTGGCCATGTGGCAGGCGTTCACTGAGTGGACGTGCGTGTAGACGTCGGAAATAGGCAGCTCCCGGGTCTTGATGCAGTGGAAAAAGTTGCCCATGTGCGTGGTTATCGGCATTCCACGATAGAGCTTCTGAACTTCCTGATCAAGCCATTCGGTGTCGGCCTTGCTGGCAGCGATTTCTTCGACGAGCTTGCCTGAAAACCCTCCGCGGTTGACCCGGATGCGCCCCTTCTCACCCGAAATGATGATCTCGTTCTGGCCGCTAACCAGGTTGGTCGTGTTACCGTTGGGCAAGGTGAGCAGGGAGTCGAATTTACGGGCCGTGTTGAAGCCCAGGGGCAGCTTGGCCTCACCGTTAAGGAAGGCCACCGGGTCGTGTCCCGGGAAATAGGGGAAATCGCCCTTGCCCTCGATCTCGACGGCGCCAGTCTTGTCGCCGTCCAATGCCCAGAGGCAAGAGTCAATGTGGTGCGCACCCCAGTCGGTTACATCGCCGCCGTTGTACTCCAGCCAACCGCGGAAGTTCCAGCCGATGCGGTGCGGCGTGAAGTCTACCTTGGGAGCCTGGCCCAGCCAGAAGTCCCAATTCAACCCGGCCGGGGGATCGGTCGGCGCGAAGGACTTCACCTTGTCCCAATGTACATGGGGCGTGATCGAGGCGACGGCGTGCAGCTTCTTACCCAGCCGGCCGCTACGCGCCAGCACGGTTGCCTTGAGGAACATCCGGTTGTACTCGCTACGCTGCTGCGTGCCCACCTGGAATACTCTGCCGGTTTCCTTGGTCACCTTGCAGATATGCTTGCTTTCCCCAATGGTCAACGTCAGCGGCTTCTCGCAGTAGACGTCTTTGCCGGCCTTCATGGCGTCAATGACGATCTTGGTATGCCAGTGGTCGGGCGTACCGCAGGTGATCACGTCGACGTCTTTTCGGTCGAGCACTTTGCGGTAGTCTTCGTAGATCTCACACTTGCCGTCGTAGCGGCCGGCAAACCGCTCGGCGTGGCCGCGGTTCACGTCGGCACAGGCTACCATGTTGCCCAGCTTGCCGGCCTGGTTGGCAACGTACGAGCCGCGGGGGCCCACGCCGACAGCGGCCACGTTCAGCTTGTCGTTTTTCGACTCTTGGGCCTTGGCGTAGGAACTGGTCCAGATGTAGGGTGCCGCGGTCCCGGCGGCGATGCCGGCGGTGGCCTTCAAGAAGTCGCGGCGGTTGGCTCTTGTGTTACTCATGTGAATGTTCCTCCTGCTGGGGAATGAATAATTGGTGGGAAAGGTTTGGCATGGTGAGCCGCCGGGTTTTGCCCAGCACCACAAAGCTTTAGTATAACCCATCGCTTTGAACGTTCCATGAGATTTTGCTAATAAAAACATAAGGTTTTTTACGCCAACCGGCACTCGACTTTTGTGAAAATTCGGTCTAAACTTGCTTAGTATGTTGACGGAGTCAGTGCAAATGAAAAACCGGCCTGCCGTAGCGCTGCTGATCGAGACCTCCAATGCGTATGCGCGGGGTGTGTTGCAGGGTGTGATGGCATACGTCCATGAGCATGATCCTTGGTCCATCTATTTGCCGGAACAGGAAAGAGGAGCAGCGCCGCCGGGTTGGTTTGCCCGATGGCGCGGCGACGGGATCATCGCGCGGATCGAAACAGTGGAAATTGCCAAAGCCGTAACAAAGACAGCTTTGCCGGTGATCGACGTCAGTGCTGCACGGCACGTTCCGTCGATTCCGTGGGTAGAGACCGACGATGAAGCCTTCGCGCGGTTGGCAGCCCGGCATTTGATGGATCGCGGCTTTCGACATTTCGGGTTCTGCGGCGAGCCGCGGTTCAACTGGTCAAAATGGCGACTCGAGCACTTCGTACGCATCATCCACCAGTCCGGCTGGGATTGCGACGTCTACGAAACCCCCGAGCCAACCGGGCGACGGACGTCTCGGGTCCGCGAAAACCGCCGCTTGATTGCCTGGGTCCGGAAGCTTCCCAAGCCGATCGGCGTGATGGCGTGCTATGACATCAAGGCTCAGCAGTTGCTCGACGCATGTCGGGAAATCGACGTTGCCGTTCCCGAGGAAATTGCGGTCGTCGGGGTCGATAATGACGAGTTGCTTTGCAGGTTATCCACTCCACCCTTGTCGAGCATAATTCCCGACACGCGCCGAACCGGTTACGAGGCCGCGGCATTACTTAACCGCATGATGGCCGGAGAGCAAATCGGTCCGGAAGCACATCGGATCGAGCCGCTGGGCATCGCCACGCGACAGTCAACAGACACGCTGGCGATCGACGATCCCGAGATTGCCGCCGCCGTGCGTTTCATCCGCGAGCACGCCTGTGATGGGATCAATATCGATGACGTGCTCAAAGCCGTACCGCTGACGCGGCGTGCCTTGGAAAGCCGGTTTCGAGAGATACTCGGACGCACACCTCACAAGGAGATCACCCGGGTGAAGATGGAACGGGTCAGGCAATTGCTGATCGAAACCGATCTGAAGTTGCCCACGATCGCCAAGCGAGTCGGCTTCGTCCACGTAGAATACATGAGCGCAGCATTCAAAAAGCACGTTGGCCAGTCCCCACGCGAGTTCCGCGCCAAACATGCCCCCTTCCCCAGACCCACATCGTTTCCCCAAGACTCATTCCGCTGACAGGTCCTCCATGACATAACCTCGTAAATGACAACTAGTTGCGCCCGTGGCGAATCTATCAGCATTATTAAGGGGGCCCGGGCGGCTGTGCGGGCAGCCAACCGGGCCCTCGGACCGCGAAAAACTGGTTACTACCCGGGATGGGCCTTTGGGTCGCGGGTCTTGGCGACATTACCTAAGATTCACGGTTCCAGACAAACATCTGCAATGAGGGTGGCCCCGGGCGTGCGGGAACGCCCGGGGCCGGTACGGGTCAAATGATCCCCTTCTTGCTCCACATCTTCATCTTCCAGCAGTTGACGTGCCAAACATCCGGCAAGCCGAACAACTGCCAAACACGGAAGACACAAGTGCTTTACAGACAAGTGTTTACGAACCAACCACGCCCGCCCCGATCGGATTTACCCGACGGGTCGTCGTTGTAAGGTTTACAATTCCCGGTCAAATCGGGCTGGTGGTGCCGGATTGGTTTTGCTACCGTGCCGGGTCGGTTTTGGTGTGTGTTGTTTAGCGGCCGCCGGCACGGCGGCCCGTCTGAGCGCGGAAAATGCGGTATTTCGTCCCTTGCCTGATCGTTGGCCTATTGCCGGCACTGCTTCTGTCGGGCTGTCGGTTGCCGGGTCGCGAGGGACCGGTGCCGAAATCGCTGGCCACCTGCCGGCAGCTCTCGCAGCAGGGCATTGCTGCGGCCGAACGTGGCCAACAGAAGCAGGCCGAATCGCTGCTGAAGCAGGCCGTCGAGGTCTGCCCAGTCGATCCCGAGGCCCGACGCCATTACGCCGAGGCACTTTGGCGGCGTGGGGCCCGTCGGGAGGCAATTGCCCAGTTGGAGGAAGCCGGTCGGCTGGCCGGCCAGGACGTCACACTGCTGGTCCGCCTGGCAGAAATGCACTTGGCGCTCGGCCAGAGGCAACTCGCCCGGCAAACTGCGGAACAAGCAATCGACTTGGACCCCGAGCTGTCGTCGGCTTGGGCGATCCGAGGTCGGGTGACGCATGCCGAAGGGCAGGCTCGACAAGCACTGGCCGATTTTCATCGTGCGCTGGGATACGCGCCGGACAACCGGCAGGTCCTCCTGGAGATTGCCGAACTGTATCGCGAGTTGAACCAGCCGCAGCGGGCATTGGCGACCTTGCACAGTCTGGCCGACACCTATTCGCCGGGCGAGGAGCCGCAGGAAGTGCTGCATCTGATGGGCTTGGCCTACGCGGCATTGGGTCGCCACGAGGACGCCGTGGCCACCCGTGTAGCGGCCGGGCTTGCTCGGCGCGTTGACGCTGGAGCGAACTACACGAACTTCCGATGAAACGCACCACCAACGGGTCGTTACAACCGATCCGATCATTTCGGTTGCTATAGTCCGTTCAACTGGTTTGACCAAGGTGCAGTTGTACACTAGTGTGCTATAGACACCATAAATACTCCGGAGGAAACAGCGCATGTTGCAGGAACTGGAAACACCCCCGAAACCGTTCACCGACCGCCGCAGTTACCGTGTGGATTGGCGGTTGCCTGCTTGCGAACGCCGGCAGTTCGCCAACAGTCATGAAGGCCTTTCGCCGGAAGCCGCCGAGTTGGCCCACTCGATTGACGAGTATAAGCTGCATCATCGGCGGCGCTTCATTACATACGAAGAGATGCTGTCGGTCGTCAGGTCGCTGGGTTACCACAAATAGTTGGGCGCGACTTTATCTTTGGGCGCGACCGACGGTCGCGGCTTTATGGTTGGGCGCCGCGGAACAGGGGCTCGCGGAGGCGGTCGGCGGTGACGATGCCGATCGTTTGGCCTTGGTCGGCCACCACGCGAGCGAGGCTTTCCTTGGCGCTTTGCATTTGCATCAGCGCACTCAGGTGGGAAGCTGTTTCGGGAATCGTCAGCAACCTGCGCAAGGGGCTAATTCCCTCCGAATTGCTCAGCTCCAAGTCGATTACCCTAAGATAACCGATCAGTTCCGCAGCGGCATCCGGCGATTCGACCGGCATGGCAGAGATTCGGTATCGCCGAGCCAGGCGGAGCACGTCCTGCTTGGACATATCGGAGCGTGCCCGGGGTAATCGGTCCAGCGGGGTGGTGAAGCGGGTGATCGGCTGATTTGCCACGGCGAAGATTCCCTGGGCCAAGCCGCGTTGGGCCTGATGCAGGATCCCCGCTTCGTGCCCTTCTTCCAGCACGCGTTGCAATTCCCGCCGGGCCAGGGTCAAGCGGACCTGCTCGGGCGACTCGCCCATAAAACGCGCCAGTAGCTTGTTCAGCCCCCACAGCAGGATGCTGATGGGAAAGAACAGCACGAGGAAGACCAGAAACAGCGGTCCGCCGCGACGCAGCAGCCGGTTGGGGGCTTCGAGGAAAAGGTTCTTCGGCAACAACTCGCCGTAGACAAACAGCACCGGCGCCAAAACCAGCGGCGCGATCAACTCCACCGCATGACCATGACCGGTAACCAGCGCCTGCGTGCCCATCACAATCGCCAGTGTGGTCAGGTAGTTGGCCAGGTTGTTGCCCACCAGCGTGGTAGCTACGAACAGCGAGGCGTGGTTGCTCAGCCAGAGCAGGCCTCGTGAGACCAGGTCGCCTCCCATGGCGTCCAGGACCAGTCGGAGCCGGGTCGCCCGGTAGAAGCCGGTTTCCGAGCCGCTGAAAAACGCGCTTAGGAACAGCCCTACTGCCGCCAGACCGAGCGAGATCCAAATCACTGGGTGTCCTCCTTGGCATCGGTAAGGGTCAGCTCCACCAGCAGTTGTCCCCGTTCGGGCACGTCCAGGACCTTGAAATGGAACGGTCCCCAGCGGCACTGGTCGCCCACTTGTGGCAGTCGTTCGAGCACCTCCTGGACAATCCCGGCCACGGTAACGCTCTTGCTGGCGGGCCGGTCGACCTGGAAATGCCGCGACAGCCGCCGCAGACTGGTCATACCGGTGACCTGCCAGGTATCGTGGCCGACCTGTCGGATCGGTTTCCGCTCCAGCAGCCGTTCGCTTCGGCTGCCGGCGCGGCTGAAGATCGTATCCAGGATGTCGTCGAAGGTGAGGATGCCGATAGTCTCGCCCAACTCGTTGACCACGGCGGCCACTTGCCGGTCTTGCCGCTGCATCGCTTCCAGCGCGGCGGCCACGGTCGTGCACCAGGGAATGTAGACCACCGCCTCGGCGTGGTGTTCGAGGTGTTCGGTTGGGATGCTAGAGAGCCGGCGCAGGGCAATCGCCGCCGCCACCTCGTCGCTATTCGGCTCGGTCACCAATAGGTATCCGCTGGGCGGTACCCGGCCTTCCAGGTCGGCAAGCGACACCGGCGGACGAAACGAAAGGAACTGCATGCGCGGCCGCATCAGCTCGTCTGCCCGAATCTCCGAAAGCAATACAATGCTTTGCAACACCTGCTGTTCCTGTTCCAGCAAGGCTGCATCGGAGGTGGACAACTTGACCGCGCGCTCCAGATCGCCCAAGCGGAGATACGGTTCCGGACGGAATCTGGGCAAGAGCAGCCGCCGCGAAAGCAAGTTAACCAGCCGCAGCGCGGGTATGAACGGGTCCAACAGCCGGGCCATCATGGCCAGGGGAACTGCGGCCAGTGCGGCCAGCCCACGCGGCCGCAACACCGCCAGACTCTTCGGCAGCATCTCGCTCAGCACGATGATCACCAACAGCGATCCGACGGCAAACAACCCGGCTGCAGTCGTGTGGCCGTCGCGATCAAGCTGGATGCTGGTAATCGAGGCGATGGTGAAGTAGGCCAGGTTGACCACCAGGTTCCAGAACAACACCACGGTCAACAGGCGGTCCGGTTCGGCCAGCAGTTCGGCGGCGACCCGCTGGGCCCGATTCCCCGCGGCCAGACGACGGCGATCCGGCCGCCGCAAGTAAAACAACGCCGCCTCGCTGGACGAAAAGAAAGCCGAACAAAGAATCAACACCCCCATGGCCACAAGCCAAGGAGTGTATTGCATGAACAAGTGCACGGAGGACTCCTCATCAAGGATGAAGGATGAAGGATGAAGGATGAATTCGTGAATTAGGAATCATCAACTCCAAACGATGTGGGAAGCTGTCAGTGGATCGCCATGCCGTCGGCCGCCAAACGATATGGGCTCCTCACACCCTTCACCCCACACCTTTCATCCTTCATCCTTCATCCTTCATCCTTTGTTCCCCCCGTGGCCACGTCGAATTCACCGATTGCCGGGACCATCATTGCGGCGGTCGTAAAGCTGTAAGCGGTGGCCGTTACCAAGAACACGCCCAGGGTGTAGTCGATCAGGAAGCTGGTAATCGCGTAGAACGTGGCGATGGGGCAAAGGAACGACGCGAGGCCGATAGCGGTCGAGGGATTCCTGGAACCCAGCGCCACGTAGAGCCCTACTCCGCCGCCGAGCATGAACGCCAGAAACGGCTGGAGTTGCGCCTGGAACGAACCGCTGAATGCCATCATCATCCGCATGCAGACGGCCACGCCCACAAACAGAAAAAATACCGTCCCCAGACTGGTGCCGGTCGCGATACCCGAGTTGGCATACGTTATTCCGCAATGTATCCCCAACATGGCCACAAACACATACAACACCACCAATCCGCCCAGCAAGTAAGTCAGGTTCTCCAGACTCAACGTGCCGACGAGACAAAGATAGACACACAAAAGCATTGGCCCGGCAACCATCTCCTTGGTATTGTAGAACACGCCGCCGAGCTTGCCAAAGACGATTTCCTTAGGCGTCAGATCCGTGACCAGCAACAGATCCAAGGCCTGACTGTCGCGCTCGCTGGTCATCGAGGTGACAGCCTGGGCGTTGACCAACACCAGGCTCAGCAGAAACAGCGGAACCAAAGCCGCAGCACCGCCGAGGTGGGTAACCGCCTGGCCGCTCTGGACCATCCAATACGTGCTTCCGGCGGCCAGGCCGAACAACACCAGGTAGGCCAGCCGGATTACCAGGATCTTCCGCCCGTAGGCCCAGGTCCGTATCTCGCGCCAAATGATCGGATTATCCCACACGCGCCGCGTCCGGACAGCCCTGGTTGATGCTGGCACGGTAGCAGCATAGGGTGCCGTGCGTAAACCCGTTCGCCCGTGTTCGGCGTCGCCCAAGATACTTTTCTGGGCTGCGGCATCTTCTTCACGCTGGACAGGCCGGGATTCCCGCGACGGGTTCCAGACGCGAACCATCGCCACCGCTAATCCGTTCAGCGCCACCGAGCCCAGTACGGCGACCACCAGGAACAAGTTGACCGGTGTAGCCAGCGGTCCCAGGGCCGGATCGGCACCGGCGCAGGGCCGGGTGGCCCCAAGGACGGCCTGCCAGGGGCTGAATCCGGCGGCCCAGGTCCGGCAGGCGAGTCCCCCCCAGTTCTTCCCGAACGCCCCAAATGTTACAAGCTCCCAAATTGCCAGCCACAAGACCAACAACAGGACGGTCATGGCTAATGCCTGGAACGTCTTCTCGCGCCATAGGGCCAAGGTCGAGCCCAAGCTGCCACATACCAGCACACTGGCTAAGGTCACGGCGAACACCCGGGCGATCTGCCCGAACGACACCCCCCCCAGCAGGACAGACAGCATGAATACCGGCAGTGCCGCGGCCAACATCACCAGTACGTGCAGCACGCTGGCGAACAACTTGCCCAGTACCAGCTCACTGTTGGACAGATTCGTCAGCAGCAGCAGCACCAGTGTCCGCCGGTCCTTTTCCTTGGCCACCGCGCTGGCGGCCAACATCGCCGAGAAAAACACGGCCAGTGCCAATTGCAGCGGAGCCAGAATCTGGAACAGGATCGTTCCAAACCGCGCCAAGTCGCCCACGTCGCGGACCAACTGCGTACCGGTCAGCGCCAGCCACGCCGTGCTTATCAGCACCAGCAGCGCAAGCACGTAGGCCGCCCGGGCGACGTAAGTCCGCGTCCGCTGTGGTGCAATCGCTACCTCGCGGCTGAAAACAGGTCCGATTAGCAACGCTGCATCTCCAGTGCCTGGTCGGCGATTCTAAATAAGGAGCTGTAACACAATAACTCGATCAATTGGGTGGCACGCCCAGAACGAAGTGATGGGCGTGGGGGCCGGAAAAACACGCCCTTCGCTCTGCTCAGGGACGTGCCACCCAGTTGCCGACGACCACCGGTCGCGGCTTTGT
>JAUWHT010000150.1 GCA_030605745.1 Pirellulales bacterium
ATCCATTTTCTCAGCTTGGCGGGCTGAGAGCGCCGCGCGTCGGCCCCAAGGGGTCGACGGCGAGTCCAGCCCGCTGAACCGACCAACAAAAACGCCGAGCAACCGCCTCGAAAACGGTTGAAATATGTGCAAAACTTGAATTTAGCTTCCTCGTGGTCGATCCCTTCGCCGCCGTCGAGTTGCGCAAGACCCTCATCGACCTTCTGACGAAAGTACAACTCCGCCATGATGTCCTCCACAGAGGCATCGTTCGGAAGACGCTCGATCATGTCGATTACGGCCTGTTTGTTACTTGTGGACATGGAATGATCCTGCATGTTGCGGGTCACTTATTGCTTTGGCGTTCCGTGGATGTAGTGGTCGTGGTTCTTTGCCATGTCCGACGGGAGGTCTGTTACGCTTCCGATAACCTCTCGGAACCTGTCCGCGATGGTCGTTCTGCGCGCGGGTTCTACCGGCTCAACAGTTACCTCTGTCCCTTCCGGCCAGGGAAACGGTTGATCGGGGGCCACAACGCCGTTCTTGATTTGTCCACGATAAGGCATGGTAGATTCCTCCCGGTGCATGTCACCCTTTTTGCAAACGGGACCGTTCAGATCAAATCCTCAGAAAGTTTATTGTACCCCAATATGGAATCGCCACAATAGCGGGAAAAGCCGTGAAGAGGGGTTTCCGTTCGCTCGATTTGGGCGCCGAGCCGGTTCAGCTTTCGGTCCAGCCGCTGGTAGCCGCGGTCGAGCTGCTGGATGCGACGGACGATGGTTTGGCCCTCGGCGGCCAGCCCGGCCAGGACCAGTGCGGCGCTGGCCCGTAGGTCGCAGGCGGTTACAGTTGCGCCGCTGAGGTGACCCACGCCGGTGACGATCGCTGTCGAGCCGCAACGCCGGATCCGCGCCCCCAGCCGATTTAGCTCGGCGACGTGCATGAATCGGTTGGGAAACACAACATCGCCAACGGTGCTGCGGCCGGGCGCCAACGCGGCCAGGGCCGTGAATTGGGCCTGGACGTCGGTCGGAATGCCTGGGTAGGGTTGGGCGGTGATGTCGATCGGCCGCGGCGGGCCGCCGGCCGTGAGCGTTACGCAATCTGCGCCCACCTCGATTTGCGAACCAGCCGCGCGAAGCATTTCGAGGACTGCTGCCAGGTGCTCGGGCACCACGCCCGTCACAGTGGCCCGGCCACGCGTGATTGCGGCGGCCAACAACAAGGTTGCCACTTCGATACGGTCGGGGATCACGCGGTAGGTTGTGCTGCCGAGTTGGTCTACACCGCTGATCCGCAACGTGGAAGTGCCCAGGCCGCTTATCCGCGCGCCCATACTGCCCAGAAAACTACCCAGGTCGACAATCTCCGGTTCTACGGCCGCACCGGTTATGGTGCTCTCGCCTTTGGCCAAAACGGCGGCGCTGAGCACGTTGGCCGTACCGGTGACGGTAGGACCGCGCGGGCCGCTTAGGTGGATCTTCGTGCCGACCAGCCGCCGTGCGCGGCCGAGCACGTAGCCACGTTCCAGCCGCAATTGGGCCCCCAGCGCGGCCAGCCCCTTCAGGTGCAGATCGACCGGCCGGTCGCCGATATCACAGCCGCCCGGCAGCGAGACCACCGCCCTGCCCCGCCGGGCAAGCAACGGGCCCAGCACGCAGAAGCTCGCCCGCATCCGACGGACCAGATCGTAGTGGGCGTGAACCAGCGTCGGATCGACCGTTTTCAGCAATAGCCTGTCGTCAGCCGTCCAAGCAACATCCATGCCCAGCCGCCGCAACACTCGCGAGAGCATGTCAACGTCGGTTACTCGCGGGACGCGTTCCAGCCGCACCGGTCCGTCGGCCAGGATCGAGGCGGCCATCATCGGCAGTGCCGCGTTCTTCGATCCACTGGCACGGACCGTGCCGTGCAGAGGTGTGCCGCCGGTGATCCTGAAAACGTCCATGGGGAAAATGACGAAGCACGAATGACGAATGACGAAATTGGTCGCTTGCGGCTTCGCAATTAAGGTGGCAATGAATTGCCACCCCCTCACATCCACCAACCACACCCACACTGCCTACTGCCTACCGCCTCACTGCTTGCACCACTCTTGGCAGCCGGGCAAGATCCTTAATCGTCGGGCCAAGCTGAAGCCGGTCCTCGGATTGTAGCAGCAAGCGGACTGCGTCATGGGTCATGGGACTGACTTCAATCAACAGGTGTCCGCCGGGTTTCAACCGCTCGGCGGCCTGGGGAACCAGCGACTCGATGACCTCCGTGCCCTGCGGGCCGGCCATCAGGGCTTCCTGCGGCTCGAAGTTCCGCACGTCCGCTGCCAGGGTTTCCATCTCTGCCGTGCTGACGTACGGCGGGTTGCTGACAATGAAATCGAACCGCTGCTCTAGCGGAACGGATGCAAACAGGTCGCTCCGGACCAGGTCGATCCGCTCGCCGACACCGTGTTCGGTAGCGTTGGTCCGTGCAACCTCAAGGGCCGCGGGGCTGATGTCGGTTGCCGTCACACGACAGTTGGGAAGATGCTTGGCAGCACAAACGGCAATAATCCCGCTGCCGGTCCCCACGTCGGCCACAGCGATCGGCTCGCCCACCGGCCGGCTCCTAGCCAGGTCCAGCAGCGTCACCACCAGCAGTTCGGTCTCCGGCCGCGGGATCAGCACCGCGGGCGTGACGCGAAAACTGAGCGAATAGAACTCGCGGCGGCCAACCAGATAGGCCACCGGCGTCCCCTCCGCACGCTGCCGCACCAGATCGCGAAAGGCAGCACGGGCCACTTCGCCCGGCACCTCGTCAAAGCGAGTATACAACTCGATCCGCCGGCAACCGAGCGCTTCGGCCAACAGGACCTCAGCGTCCAGCCGCGGACTGTCTGCCCCGTGGTCCTTCAAGTAGTCAGTCGTCCACTTCAGCAATCGGCCGATGGTCCAGGCTTCATCATTCATCATTCATCATTCCTTTTCAGCCCACCGTACCGAACGCCGCGCGCTGCTCTTGCCGCTCGTATTCCATCAGGGCCTCGACAACCGGCTGGAGGTTGCCGGCCAGGATGCTGTCGAGTTGGTACCAGGTCTTATTGATCCGGTGGTCGGTCAGCCGGTTCTCGGGGAAGTTGTACGTGCGGATCCGCTGGCTGCGGTCGCCCGAGCCGACCTTGCTCTTGCGTTCATCCGACCGTTTGCGATGCTCCTCTTCTTGCTTGGCCTCGTAAAGCCGGGTCCTCAGCACCCGCAGCGCCTTGGCCATGTTCTTGTGCTGGCTTTTCTCATCTTGGCAGGAGACTACGATGCCGCTCTCGTAGTGCGTCAGCCGGACGGCCGAGGCGGTCTTGTTGACGTGTTGTCCGCCGGGTCCGCTGGCGTGGAAGATGTCGCGGCGGTAGTCGTCCGGCTTGATTTCGACCTCAACGTCTTCCGGCTCGGCCATCACGGCCACGGTGGCTGCCGAGGTATGAATCCGGCCTTTGGCCTCGGTCTCCGGCACGCGCTGGACGCGATGGCCGCCGCTTTCGTACTGCAAGTGGCGATAGACCGCTTCCCCATCGACCTCAAAGATGATCTCCTTCAGCCCGCCCAGCTCGGTCGGATTCATGCTCATGACATCGAGCTTCCAGTGGTTGTTTTCGGCATAGCGCTTGTACATCTCATAGAGGTCGCGGGCGAACAGTGCCGCCTCATCGCCCCCGGTGCCGGCACGGATCTCCACAATCAACCGGGTACGGTTGGCATCCTCGCCCCCGATGGTCATGTCCAGCAACTCGTTCCAGTAGCCCTCGCGCCGGGTTTTCAACTCGGGTAGTTCGGCCAGGGCCAGTTCTCGCATCTCGGGATCGGGGCCCTCGATCATCTCCGTGGCGTCGACAATCTGGGCGTTGAGTTCCTTGAGGCGGCGGTACTTAGTGGCCAGCTTGGCCAGCGACCCACGCTCGCGCGCAACGGCCGATATCCGTGCCGGATTGCTCAGCACGTCTGGATCGACCAGTTGCTTTTCCAGTTCTTCAAACCGGCTCAGCTTCTGTTCCAAAAGATCGCGCATGGCAACTCGGCCGGCTACTCCTCTTCAGACTCGGTAGCTTCTGGCGTCTTTTTCTTGCCGCGCTTCAAGCTGGCATAACCGGTGGCGGCGAATTTCTTCTGGAACTTCTCGATCCGGCCAGCCGTGTCTACATATTTTAGCTTGCCGGTGTAGAAGGGATGGCAGACGTTGCAAATGTCGACCTTCAACTCGGCCCGGGTACTGCGGGTCGTAAAGCTATTCCCGCAGCCACAGGTCACCTTGGTTTCAACGTATTTTGGGTGAATCTTGTCTTTCATAACCTGGTCCCTAAATGTCATATTTTAGCACTGATCACCAGAATGTACAAGTTTAGTTCTTCTCCACGCGCCGTGCTAAATGGGGCTTCTACAGTAATTCTACCACTGCGCTCCCGCTGTGCAAGCACGGCGGCTAAACGGGCACCGCACGACCGCAAACCGTTTAGCCGCCGAGCTTGCCCGATTTTCCGCAGGTTGGTGTAACGGCTAAGTAGAGTAGTTGTTTGATTGGGTTAGAGTCTATCGTTGTAACTTCTGCGCGCCGTGCGCGCATCTTGTACAGTACTTGTTCACCACACTATTGGG
>JAUWHT010000249.1 GCA_030605745.1 Pirellulales bacterium
ACCCGATTAGGAAAGCTTATCATGCACATTAACCGATGTACTGCACGTTACAGCAAGTGCGAAGGTTTGGGCCGCAGGGAGTTCCTTGCGACGGTCTCTATCGGCTCGGCGTCGCTGCTGGGTGGATCGTTTTCGATGGCCTTGGGCCAGACGGTCGGCAAGGTTCAACCCAAGGGGCCGGCCTCGCGGTGTGTGCCGACGATCAAGGCCTGTTTCGTTCGCCGAAAGGAAGACTACGGCATGTGGTGGCCCGGTGCAGTCTACGACGGCCACGCGGCATTGAAGAAATACACCGGACAAATTACGGCCACGGCCAAGCAGTTGAACATCAAGCTCGACCTGCGGCCGGTGCCGATCTACAGCCCGCAAGAAGCGGACGCCTGGATTGCCGAGGCCACCGCTGCAAAGCCCGACGGCTTGCTGGTGGTCCTGTTGGACCGGCAGCAGCACGCCTGGCCAACCGCCAACAAGGCGATCGACACGAAGATTCCCACGGTGATCTTCTCGCCGGTGGGCAGCTCGTTCACCGTCAACACGGCCGACCCGTCGAAGAAGCCCGGCTGCTTCATCTGCTCGACCGACGATTTCAACCAGGTCCGCTACGGGATGAAGATGCTCCATGCCGGGGCGAAGCTGCGTGCAACCCGATGCATCGTCATCCGTGGTTCGGAGCGGTCCGATACTGAAATGGCCCACCTGGGAACTAAGCTGCGAAACATCCCAGCCCAGGTCTTCATCGACGAGTACTGCAAAACGCCCGTCAATGATGAGGTACGAGCCATGGCTGCCGACTACATCAAGCGGGCCCGCCGCCAGGTCGGCGCTACCGAAGAGGACGTGATCAACGGCGTAAAGAGCTACCTGGTTGCCCGCACGATCCTCGAGCGGGAAGAGGGTGATGCAATCACCATGGACTGCCTTGGCGCGCTAGCACACAAGAAGATTAGCCTACCGTGCATCGCGTGGTCGAAGATGAACGACGACGGCGTACCGGCCGCCTGCGAGGCCGACCTGGGCGCGGTGGTCTCACACTGCATTGTCCAGTATCTGTTCGACCGGCCCGGCTTTCAGCAGGACCCGGTGGCGGAGACTGCCCAAGAGGCAATCATCGGCGCCCATTGCTCTTGCCCCACAAAGCTAGGCGGCTTCTCCAAGCCGCCGGAACCGTTCGATCTGGTGCACCATCATGGGATGCGCGACGCCACCGCGCGGACGCTGTGGCGCGAGGGACAGCGGGTCACCTCGGCCGACGTGCTTCCAGGCAGTACGGAGACGCCGGCGAAGATGCTGATCTCGGCGGGCGAAGTGCTGGGCAACGTGGCCGTCCCGCCCGCCGGCGGTTGCGTCGTCTCCGTAATGGTCAAGTTCGACGGTGTGACCAACGTGCTAGCCTACCCAGGCTTTCACCAGATCTTCTTCTACGGCGACTTCAAGCGTGAACTGGTCCAGTTCTGCCGGCTGTTTGGCATCCAGCCGGTAGTGGTTTGATGGCCGATTTTCAATTTGCAATTTGCAATTTCAGTCCCACCACCACTGGCCTTCGGCCAGCTCGACTTTGGTTTCCTGGCGAAGCCGGGCGACTTTGCTGCCCTCGTCGGGCAGCAGATTGTCGGAGGCCAGGACCTGGGCGGCCTGGATACTCACGCCGCCGCCGACGGGCGTCATCAGCCGGCGACCCTTCCAGATGGCATTGACGGCCGTTTCCACTACCTTGGGAACACTGTAGGTTTCCACGGCAAACGCACTCTCACTGCCGAAAAGCTCCATCACCCAGCCGGCCTTGCCGTAGTAATCCTCTTGCTGGACATAGGCGGCAGCAACGGCCAGGTCGATCAGGTTGCGCAGCTCGGCATAGACGGGTGAACGGTCGGCCAGTTCGGAGTACTTCTTGGTAAACGCGGCGACGAATGCCTGGCTGGCCTTGCTGGCGCGTGAAGACACCGCACGCTGCCCGCTGGCGGTGACCACCTCATGCTCGCCGACAAGCTTCACGCCGTCGCCGACCAGCTCCATGGCCAGACCATCCTCAGCCACACGGACGCATTGGTAATCGGGCGTGAAGAACCAGCGCTGCATGGCGTTGCGGCTGACCTGCGCCGGGTTGGCCCGATCCACGTAACTGACCATTCGCACCGGCGACTTCTCCAGCCCGATGCCGATCAGTTTCATGCGGTAGTCGGCTTCGACCAACACCTGGGCGAAGTGGGTCTTGGGTGAGACGCCGTTGATGCTAACCCGCTGGAGCCCAAGACTGGTCCGCAGACCGTCGACGATGTACTGTGTGTCGGCAGGCGTTGCCCGCGAACCGACGCTGCGCAGGAACCGCTGCATGGCGGCCAGACCTTCGGTGGTCGGATCGATCGAACAACCGATCAGGTTAGTGCCCGTTCCGCCCGGCGGAAACACCCGCATGGCAACAACCAGGTCCTGCAATTGGACGACAGGCCGGCCGCTGGTGATACCCACCACACGGCCGGCCGGATTGGTCATCCAGCCCTCGGCAGGTCCGGCGATGACAATGTCTTTGGTCTGTGGGTAGTAGAAGACGTACTTCAACCGCAGCAGCCCGGCTAAGTTGCGCATCTCGTCGGTCGCCACGCCTCCGTGGGCAGCGACGGCCTGTTCCAGCCGATTGATCGAGATCTTCCGCAGCTTGCTGGATGTGGCAACCTTAGGGTCAAGCGAGGCCTTGGCCGCGGCGATCCGCTGCCGGGTGAGTTGTCCGCCGGGATCGGTAAAGATCTTTTTGTGCAGTACACCCTGGGCGTCGACTACAACGCCCGCCTGGCTGTAAGCCGTCTGTGCCACCGCCGGCAACGGCCTGCTCAGCACTACCGCTGCCAACAGTGCGATCGTCCAACAGCCGATTGCTCGAGAACGCATGGGTATCTCTCCTGAGGAAGCAATTGAAAATTGTCAATTGCAAATTGTAAATTGTCTGAGAACATCGCCCACAATAACTATCATAATTAGGTAAGCTGGGCAAAGCAAGCAGTTGGCGTGTGATCGGGTCCTAATTCCACCACCGCCGGCAGAGGGGTTCTGCCACCCCCGTTTAGCAGCCGCGTCCACGCGGCGCGCCGAGGCTACTAAGGACCCGCGCAGAAATAACTTGATCAATTGGGTGGCACGCCCTGAGGAACGAAGGGCGTGTTGAGCCGGGCGCCCACGCCCTTCGCTGCGCTCAGGGACGTGCCACCCTCGCTCAAACTTGTACAGGTTATTTTTGCGCGGGCT
>JAUWHT010000031.1 GCA_030605745.1 Pirellulales bacterium
GTAACACAATAACTCGATCAATTGGGTGGCACGCCCAGAACGAAGTGATGGGCGTGGGGGCCGGAAAAACACGCCCTTCGCTCTGCTCAGGGACGTGCCACCCAGTTGCCGATTCGGTCAAGTTATTCTTTTACAATGCCTTATGTCGAGGGAGAACTCATATTCGGCGATGGCGCGTCTTCTCGTAGGCGTCGCTTCTCCTTCGCCGGCGTGAGCGGCGTTCTTCGTTGGTTCCGGCGGAAACGATCTCGTAGAGCACTGCGCGGATGTTGCCCAACTTGCGCAGGACGCGGCCCAGCCGCTGCTTGGCCTGCCGGCTGGAGGCGGTGCCGCCGATGACGATGGCGACCTTGACTTCCGGCAGGTCGACGCCCTCGTCGAGCACCCGGTTGGCGACCAGTGCCGGATAGCCGCCGTCCTCCAGTCCCCCGAGGATTTCCAGGCGCTCCTTTTTTCCGCAGTGATTCAACAGGCAGGGGATCAGGAACCTTCGTGACACGTCGCGTGCCATGGCATTCGAGCCGGCAAACACGATGCACGGCTCCGGTGCGTGCAGCCGGAACAGGTCCTCGAGCACGCGGAGCTTCTCTTCCGCCCGGTCCTCGATCGATCTCTTGGCGAAATACGCCTTCAGTGCTCGCCGGGCCTGCGGCGACTTGCCCGTCTCCGCGCAGAGGTTTTCCCAGGTGAAGTCCGGGTCGATCTTGCGCCGCTCGATCACATAGCTGCGGACTTCGCTGGAGAGCCGGTCGTAGCGGGCCTGTTCCTCGGCAGAGAGGTGGACGGGGATTCGTACTACCTCGTAGTCGGCCAGTGTCCGGCCCTTGGCCGCCGAGATCGGCATCTCGTAAGCGATCGGCCCGATCAGCCAGTCGAGGTCCGTGTGCCGTCCGTCGGATCGCTCGGGCGTGGCCGTCAGGCCGAGTCGCATCGGCGCGGCGGACATTCGGGCGGCATCCCGCCGGATCGGGCCCGGCAGATGGTGGCACTCGTCGAAAATGATCAGGCCGAACCGGTTGCCGAGCCTGTCCATGTGGATACAAGCACTGTCGTAGGTGGTGACCGAGACGGGCCGGACGCAGAATACGCTATCACCGATGATTCCCGCATCGTACCCCAGCCCAGCAAGTATCCGCCGATGCCACTGGTACATCAGGTCTCGCACGGGTGCGACCACCAGTGTGCTGGTAGCAGTTTGGGCCATGATGGCCAGTGCGACCTCGGTCTTGCCGGTTCCGGTGGGCATCACGACGGAAGCCCGGTGCGAGTCCATCCAGGCCGCCACCGCGGCCTTCTGCTCGTCTCTGAGCCGGTGGATGTCGACCCGGGGCCAGCGGATCGGTTGCCAGGCGGGGACGTGATCTTCGTGGTGGCAGCCATCCTCGCCCAGTCGCTCTCGAACCGCCACGTACTGCATCGCGTCGCAGCGCCAGGCGCCCACCCGCCGGTCCCAGACCCAGGGTGTGGAGCCGAACACGCCCGAGACCCGCTGGCGCGACATGCCTTCCAGCACGAGCGTACCGCCGGCAAAGCACAGTCGCGGCGAATTCACAGGCATCATAGTCCCCAACGGTCAGATATGCCCGATTATCCGGCTACCCGGAGCAGCATGCAACCTACCAGACTCGCGGTAACTCCAGTCGACAAGGTGGCTGCCCTCTGGTAGAATTATTGCTAGGGGTAACCCAATTATGTACCTAGACCAGTAGACAAGTGGAGACGTAACGATGAAGCTTGAGCGAGTCTTCGAGATGGAGAAGGAGACTAAGAACACGATCCGGTACTCGGAGGTGGCCGAAGGACAGCCGCCGGTGATCGGGACCATCTACGTCCAGAAATGGGCGCTTAAAGGCATCCCGAAAAAGGTCAAAGTCACACTTGAGACGGAAGGGAAATAGTCCCGTCAAGTTTAGCCACCGCCTCCTGGCGGCGGAACCGCCCGGCGTGGACGCCGGGGCTAAACATGCTGTTTTTCCCGGACTCGTGCAGTCCGTTTAGCGGCTTCCGGCACGGCGGCCCCTGTTGAACTGGTTTTTGCACAAACTGCTATAATAGCCGCCCGCGCAACGCGTCGCGGGAATGCACCCGTGGGGCGTTGCTCCCCGGCTACTATAACAGGCTGATTTGCCCGAATCTGGCCTTCCCTCAGTGGCCGTATTTTGGTAGTTAGCTGCGCCGTGTCTTTTCAGACATTCTCCAGTTTGTATCTTTTCGCAAAATTCACACCTGTTCTTCCCAGGGGAATTCCCATGAAACGTCTCATCCTCCGCATCGCCGCGCTGGGAACCGTGGTCATGTTGGGGCTGATTGCGATCGCCCAGGCCCAGCGTGGTGCCAAAGACCTGCTGCCGGTGGCCAACGAGCCGGTGCGTGCCAGCGCACCCCCCCTAAACGTGGGTGCTCCCAAGCCGATTGCTGCGCCGGCCGATTCCGGGTCCCGACTGCAGACGGGAATTCGGTCAGTCTTGGGCGGGAACCCTTTGCGAAGCAAGAGCCGTGGGGCGGGTCCAAGCGATCGGATCACGCCGGCCAAGGTACTGCCGGCCGATCACCAAGTGGTGGTTGAAGAGGCCGACCGGTATGCCGATCGGCACGCCGATCAGCAGCGGCGCAGCCTGCCAACCGGGGAGCCGGCCCCGTTCAGGCTAGACCCACTTGCTGCTCCGGCCACCATATCGCGTTCGGGCCCCGCGGAGGAAAGCAACTTCAACCCGCCGGCCGACGCCGTAGCGTCCATCCAGCCCCCGCTGGGAACCGAAGGAACCGCTCAACCCGGAAGCAAACGGCTTGAAGGCCCCCAGAGTCCGCAGCTTACCGTCCAGAAATTCGCCCCGGAGAAGGTTCAGGTCGGCAAGCCGGCTGTGTTTCGGGTGGTGGTGCGTAACACTGGCACGGTCGCCGCGACCGGCGTGGAGGTCCGCGACCAGATCCCAAAGGGTGCCCGGCTGATCGGTACCACGCCGCGGGCGTCGCGCTCGGCAGGGGGCGAGTTGGCTTGGAGCCTGGGAACGATCGAGCCGGGCGGAGAATCGTGCGTCGAGGTCCGGCTGATGCCGGTCGCCGAGGGCGAAATCGGATCCGTAGCTACGGTTCGCTTCCATGCCGAGGCATCCGCCCGATGCATCGTCACCAAACCGGAACTGGTGCTGAGAACCTCGGCGCCCGACAAGGTGCTCATCGGCGAGCAACTCACCTTGACGATCGAGGTTTCCAACTCCGGCAGCGGAACTGCCGCCGGGGTGGTGCTCGAGGAGCACATTCCTACCGGGCTGAAACATCCGGCCGGGAGCGACCTGGAATACGAGGTGGGCGATCTGCCGGCGGGCGAGAGCCGCAAACTGGAACTCACGCTGACCGCCAGCCGGCCCGGCCCGCTCACCAACCTGCTGATCGCCCGCGGTGACGGTAACCTGAGGGCCGAAGAGCAATTCGATATCCAGGTGATCGCGCCGGAGTTGGACATTGCGCTTAAGGGGCCCAAGCGACGCTACCTCGACCGGGAAGCAACTTATCGGCTGTCGGTTCACAATCCGGGCACCGCGGCGGCCGAGCACGTCGAGTTGGTTGCTTACCTGCCCAGCGGCCTGAAATTCGTCGGCGCCAACAACGCCGGACACTACGAAGAAGCAGACCGGGCCGTCCATTGGAAGTTGGAAGAACTGCCGACGGGCGAAACGGGCACCGTGGAGTTGGTGACCATGCCGATCGAGGCCGGCCAACAGAAGATCCGGCTCCGTGGAACCGCCGAGAGGGGACTGGCGGTCGAAAAAGAACAACCGGTGCTGATCGAGGGCATTGCGGCCATCATGTTCACCGTGGCCGACGTGACTGATCCGATCGGGGTGGGTGTTGAGACCACCTACGAAATCCGGGTGTTGAACCAGGGCTCGAAGGCCGCCGGCAACGTCCGGCTCGCGGTGCTCTTCCCGGCCGAGATGCGCCCGGTGGCCGCTGAAGGTCCCACCAGCAACACCCTCGACGGCAACCGTGTGCTGTTCGAGGGGCTCTCGCGGCTGGCCCCCAAGGCCGACGTCACCTACCGTGTCCGCGCCCGCGGGCTCCAGCCCGGCGACCTGCGGATCCGCGTCCAATTGCTCACCGACGAGATGCACGGCCCGGTGACTAAGGAAGAGAGCACCCGAGTCTACTCCGACGAGTAGGAATTGCAAATTGATAATTGATAATTGCAAATTGAAAATTGGGCTCTTACAATCGGGCAATTTGAAATTCACAATTTTCCTGACTCTAACGTTTTCTATGTGTACGGTCCGCCGCCTGCAAGGGAGGCACAGACCTGAAGGTTGTGTAGCCAATGTGGGTGGTATTGCTTCTGGTTAAGTCGGTGGGCGGGGCTCTGGTATTTGC
>JAUWHT010000351.1 GCA_030605745.1 Pirellulales bacterium
TCGTCGTTGAGCGTCCATTCTCGTCCCTCCTCCGTGATAACAGAGGAAGGATGGCGAATGTCGGTGTTCAAGGCGAGCCCGGTTTGCTGTTCAATTGTCCACACATAGAAAAGGTTAGAGTCAGCAAAACTCTAATCAAAGTCGTTTCTCCGTGTCCTCCGTGCCTCCGTGGTGAATTTTCTGGTGAGAAATCCGGGCTAACCGCCGGCCACGAACTCCTCGATCAGCCCAAACGCCGCTTCCAGGTTCTCCATGCTGGTGGCGAAGGAGACCCGGGCGTAGCCCTCGGTGCCGAACGCGGAACCCATCACGGTGGCCACGTTCTGCTGGTCCAGCAGTTGCAGGCACCACTGGCTGGAACCGTCAATCTGCACACCGTTGTAGGACCGGCCGAGGTGCTCGCGGATGTTGATAAACGCGTAGAACGCCCCGCCTATCTCCGCGCAACTAAAGCCCGGTATCTCGGCGATCCGCCGGGTGACAAACTCGCGGCGCCGGGCAAACTCGGCCAGCATCACGTCGACGCACGCCTGCGGCCCGGTGATCGCGGCCAGTGCGGCGTACTGGCCAATGCTCGAGGGGTTCGACGTCTGCTGGCTCTGTAAGCTGCCCATCGCCTTGGCCACATTAGCCGGCGAGAGGGTCCAGCCGATTCGCCAGCCGGTCATCGCGTATGTCTTGCTCACACCGTTTACCAAGATCGTCCGCTCCTGCAATCCCGGCCGGACCGTGGCGAAACTGGCAAACCGGTGACCCTCGTAGACCAGCCGCTCGTATATCTCGTCGGCCACCACCAGCAGATCGTGTTCAATGGCTACGTCGGCCAGCGCGCCCAATTCGTCGGGCGAGTACATGCTGCCGGTCGGATTGCTGGGGCTGCACAAGAGCAGGATCTTTGTCCGCTCGGTCACAGCGCCCCGCAACTGCCCGGGTGTCAGCTTGAAATCGTCCTCCTGCCGGGTCTGTACGACCACAGGCACGGCGCCGGTTAATTTGACCAGCTCCGCATAGCTGACCCAGTACGGCGCCGGGATGATCACCTCGTCGCCCGGGTCCAAAAGTACGGTGAACACGTTGTGCAAGGCGTGCTTGGCCCCGTTGGAGATCACCACCTGCTCGGGGGCGTACTCCAGGTGGTGGGCCGCACGGTACTGCTCGGCCACGGCCTTTTTCAGTTCCGGGATGCCGCTGGCGGGCGTGTAATGGGTGTGGCCTGCCTCCATGGCCTCCACGGCAGCCTGGCAGATGTGCTGGGGCGTTACGAAGTCAGGCTCGCCCAGACTCAGGTCGTAGACCGTCCGGCCGGCCGCCTTCAACTCTCTGGCCTTGGCCGCCATGGCCATCGTGGCCGACGGTTCCAGGGCCTGGACAATTCGGGAAATGGTCGGCACCATTGGATGTCTCCGTACGTCGGTCGTGTTTTCGCCGTTTAGCCCCGGCGTCTACGCCGGGAAAATTGCGCCGCGTGGACGCGACGGCTAAACGCTCTATTTCCTCGCCCCTCCTACTACCGGTTGACGCGCTACAGTACACATCGGACAATCATAGTGTTTTCCCGACTTGTGTACAATAGTCGCCCAGGGACCCAATTTCAGGACAGATATAGGTTGGCCAAGCGAGAACCACGATCGAAAGTGCGGGCGAAATCAGAATCGAAGCCACCTTCGGCTGCCGGGTTCGAGGAGATGGGCCTCTCGGAGGTGATGCTCGAATCGCTTCGGCAGGCCGAGTACCTCGAGCCGACGGCGATCCAGTCGGGGTTGATCCCCCGGGCGCTGGCGGGCATGGACTTGATGGGTCAGGCGCAGACCGGGACCGGAAAGACGGCCGCCTTTTGCGTCCCGATCCTCGAACAGCTTCAGCCGCACAAGAAAGGGGCCGATCCCCAGGCACTGGTCCTGGCCCCTACGCGCGAACTGGCCGTCCAGGTCCGCGACGAGTGCGCCAAGCTGGCCGCCGGACGCAAAACGCACGTGGTGGCCGTCTACGGAGGTAAACCCATCCGGCAACAGATCGACAAACTCCGCCGCGGGGCGGAGATAGTCGTGGGCACGCCCGGCCGGCTGCTCGACCTGATGGACCGCATGGCGATCAGGCTCGGCCAACTCCGCTTCGTGGTGCTCGACGAGGCCGATCGGATGCTCGACATCGGGTTTCGGCCCGACATCGAGAAGATCCTCCGCCGCTGTCCGCAGTCGCGGCAGACGCTCTTGCTCAGCGCCACTATTCCGCCGCCGGTAATGCGGCTGGCCCGCCGCTACATGCGCGACCCCGAGATGCTCGACTTCTCGCCCAAGGACCTGTCGGTAGAGACGATCGAGCAGTTCTATTTCACGGTCGATCCGCAGCAGAAGTTCGAGCTGTTGGTTGGGCTGCTTGAGCGCGAAGAGCCCATCCAGGCGATCGTGTTTTGCCGTACCAAGCGGGGGACCGATCGGGTGCAGCGGCGGCTGGGGCGAAAGTTCAAATCGGTCGATACCATCCACGGCGACCTGCCGCAGAGCAACCGCGACCGGGTGATGCGGCTCTTCCGCGAGGGCAAGACCCAAATCCTGGTGGCCACCGACGTGGTGGGCCGCGGGATAGATGTCACGCGGATCTCCCACATCATCAACTACGACATCCCCCAGTTCTGCGACGACTACATCCATCGCGTGGGCCGCACCGGCCGGATGGGACGCGAAGGCGTCGCATTCACGTTCGTCACGCCAGAGGAAGGCAACGAACTGACACGGATCGAGATGCGGATCAACCGGCTGCTAAAGCGCGATGAGATCGCCGGCTTCCCCACCCGCGCCAAACCCAAAACCACCCCGGAGATCGACCAGTCCACGGGCGAACCGCTCGAAGAACCCAAGCCCAAGCCGGTCTTCAGCCGCCGCACCCGTCGCCACCGCCGGGCACTGTAGGAGATGGTAAGGTGACAGCCACCAAATTTGGGAGGAATAGGCAATAAATGGCGGCTACATTCTGCCTATACTATCCAGATTTAGTGCCTGTCACCTTTCCTTCTCCTAGGCATGCCACTCGCCGTGTGGTACGCCCTGAGCGTAGCGATGGGCGTGGTGATATGGATGGGCAAGGCGGCACCTACTGGCGTTCTCAACCACGCCCTTCGTTCCTCAGGGCGTGCCACCCACCACCCATCAGGGTGTGCCACCCACCCGCCGCAGCGTGCAGCGTTTCTACTTCCGCCACCGCCAAACCAGCAGGCCCAGCAGTGCCATGGCCATAAGCACAAACGTCGACGGTTCGGGGATGAGCGTCACATCGGCCCACGTCTCACCCACACGAATCTCGTCCACCTGGCCAGCGACGCTATCAAACAAACCCAACGCCAAATAGGTCTGGTCCACGTCGCTGATGTTCGTATACGTCAAATCAAAGGAACCCGGTTCGCTTCGATCGATCGACATGGTGCTGTCGTAGACCTTCAGGTACCAGTGGTCGTCGCCTAAGGGGTTACCGATGTCATAGAGCTTGACGGCGACGAGCTTTGCCACCAGGAAGTAGGTCTTCGTGGAGCTATACGTTCCACCCGAATAAGTCGCGCTCGCTGCATCATTGCCGCTGTATATCCCAACTCTGAACTTGCTGTCGCTGATGCCGAAACCGGTTCTGACGTACCCGGAGGCCCCCGAGGAGAACTGGACCATGGCCTCGCCTTTGATCAGCGCGCTCATGTAATAGGTACTATCGCTGCCCACGTTGACCGAGAAGCCGGACAGTCCCCGTGTCGCGTACCCGGTGCCCGCGTCGTTAATCCGGTCGCCCACCGGGCCCAGCAGATCGAAATGGCTGAGGCTGGTATCGTCGTCCGAGAGGGTCACCGTGCCGGCCGCTCCCCACGCGCTGGCTGGCTGCGTGGCGTTATCGTCCCATCCATTGGTCGTTTCGAGACCGGATTCGCTAGTGCCCTTTTTTCCATCCAGGTCGGTGCCGGAATAGTCGAACGGCTCGTACATCAGCAGTTCGGCCCGGGCATCGGCGGCGATTGACAGGGCGCCGGCCACCAACAAGGCGGCCAGTACTTTCGATACGTGTTTGTACATCTGCTTTCTCCTGTTCGTTAGTTGTAACCGTTCACGAGCCTTCGACGGTGCCGAAGCATTACCCATGAGCGATCGTT
>JAUWHT010000321.1 GCA_030605745.1 Pirellulales bacterium
TCGTCGTTGAGCGTCCATTCTCGTCCCTCCTCCGTGATAACAGAGGAAGGATGGCGAATGTCGGTGTTCAAGGCGAGCCCGGTTTGCTGTTCAATTGTCCACACATAGAAAAGGTTAGAGTCAGCAAAACTCTAATCAAAGCCGTTTCTCCGTGTCCTCCGTGCCTCCGTGGTGAATTTTCTGGTGAGAAATCCGGGTTAACGGTTCTCGACGATACTAATGGGGGGTATAGCCAAAACTCATCCCCGAGGCGGGGACGGATTGATGCGAGTCTGCCCGCGCACGCTTCCGGTGGATGGCCCTTCTTTTCCTTTTTCTCATTCCTCTCCCTTTTTCTCTTATTACACATCTGCGGGCACACACTCGATGGGGAAGACTGGGCGGTCTAGGTAAAGGTTTTTGATTAAGAAACCTTTAACGGCCGCCAGCCCGATGGCCGATACTGAGAGCACGACTCTGACCTGACCACTTCGGCTCATGGATTCCCGGGGGGGTATCTCGTGCCATCGGTTCGAACAAATGACGGCAATACCAAAACAGATCCTGCCCGCGGCTCGCAGCGTGCCGGCCGCTGACATAGCGCTGCTGCTGCGAGGACTCGCGGCGGTGCTTCTGGCGGGTACGTTCCTGCCCGTGGCCCCGGTTCAGGCACAAATGCCTCCGTGGCAGGCGCCGCCACGTCTTCAAGGCCCCCGCATTGCGGCCCGCTCGAACCGGCACGCCAGGATTATTCCGCAGCTTGCTCAGGCACCGGCAGATACGCAGCCGGTTGTTGAAAAACCTTCCGACCGGCTGGACGTGGAGTTCGACCCAGGTTACGCAGACGATACGGAGCAATACGACACAGAGTACTCCGACGCCGAGTACTCCGACGCCGAGTACTACGGGCCCGAAGGCGTCCTCTTCGATGAGTATCCCGTGGACGGGTATCCCGAGCAACGCGGCTACGCCGGCGGCGACTACTGGAACGATCCCATGTCCGACCGGGGCTTCGCCTACACCCGGTACTTGCTGCCGTTCCACCGCCGCCTATGGGCACGCGGCGAGTACCTGCTGTGGTGGACACAAGGCACACGGCCCCCGGCTCTGGTAACTACCAGCCCCCAAGGCACCCCGCAAAACCAGGCCGGCGTGCTGGGGCAGACGGGCACCAGCGTCCTCTTCGGCCAGAATGTGCTAAACGACAACACCCGCTCCGGCGGCCGGATTACACTGGGCTACTGGCTCGACCCGTGCCGCGGCCGGGGCGTCGAGGTAACATTCCTGGGCATCGGCAACGAAACGACCAGGTACCATGCCATCAGCAAAGGAGACCCCATCCTTGCCCGGCCGTTCTACAACATCGTCGACGGCAATCAAGATGCCCACCTGATCGCGTTTCCCGGGTTGGTCGAAGGCTCGATCGCCGTCCGCGCGATGACCGATTTCCAGTCGGTCGAAGTCCTCCGCCGGCGGGTCTCGTACCAACAGGGCAACCGACGATCAAACTTCGTCTTCGGCTATCGCTACAGCCGGCTGGAAGACGACCTGGTGATCGACGAACACAAACTATTGTCGGGGGGCATAGTGCCCGCGGGAACCACCATCGACGTGCACGACAGCTTCGACACCCGCAACGAGTTCCACGGTGCCAAACTGGGCGTGATCACCCAAATGCAGCGTAACCGATGGTCGCTCGAGTTGCTAATGAAACTGGCCCTGGGCAATACCCACTCTCGGGTAATCATCGACGGCTCGACGGTCGTCGAGGTCCCCGGCGTAGCAGCCGAAAACTACGAGGGCGGGTTGCTCGCCCTGCCCACAAACATCGGCGAGTACCACGAGAACCAGTTTGCGGTAATCCCCGAGTTGGGAATCACACTCGGCTACCAGCTCACCTGCCGGCTGCGGGCAACCTTCGGCTACACGTTCATCTACTGGAGCCGAGTAGCCCGCCCTGGCGACCAGATCGACCTCGATCTGAACCCCTCCTACTTCCCGCCGCCAGCCCCAGCAGGCCCCGCACGGCCCGAGTTCACACTGGTCACCACCGACTTCTGGGCACAAGGCCTAAACTTCGGCCTGGAGTATCGGTTCTGAGTGGGGAGTGGATAGTGGAGAGTGGATAGTTGTCAGCTTTCCGAATTCCGACTTCCCAATTCCGAACTACGTCGGCGTCGGATGCCGTTTTTCCCGGGTTTGGTGAATTGTTGGTGTTTATGGACGTATGCTTCACCGGCCCAACAATTCCCCTCGACCGCCGTGGACGGTCGTAAATCACTGCCTGGCGACAACTTGCGGCAACTGACTCTCGGCAATCCGCCTTTGCCGAAACGCCTGTCAAGACGAGTTTTTTACTGTAGAGCGACGCGGTAACTCACGGCGTAGCAACGCTTTACAGACGCTTGAATTGTTGGACGTTTCGGCCACCGACCCGAAAACACACCCTTGCGGGTGGACGGGATTGACAGTGATTTTCACCCACCTACAATAAATCCTGTTGTGTCCACACGGCTACAGGAGTGTTCCCAATGAGACCTAACGATCTGTCCAAGGCACTTGCCCCGCAAAGCTTCCGGCCGTTTATGCTGAACATGTCAAACGGCGAGACCTATCGCGTGACTCACCCCGAGCAGGTCATGGTCGACCGCAGCGTGGCCGTGATTGGAACCGGACGGCTGAACGGTCAGCGGCGCTACGAGCGGCTGGTCACCTGTGCCCTGGTGCACGTTGTCAGCCTGGTCCCGCTGGAAGAGACCGAGGTTCGGTGACACTCACAACATGATCGAGTATACCATTTAGACCACGAATTTCAAGATCAAGAATTGGCCATGTGTGAGTGGGGAGTGGAGAGTGGGGAGTGGAGAGTTATCAGTGGTCAGTTTTCCGAATTCCGCCTTCCGCCTTCCGAACTACGGGTTCAGCCAGGCGCCGGTTTTTAGTAGCAGGTCTACTGCCTGATTGTCGTCCTCGGTGTCATCGTCGCCCGTACCTTCCCCCTCCAAAAATCCGCCCCAGGCAGGTGAAATACCAGCATCCTTCTTAAAAGGCTGCTCACCCCACACCCTGTCGAGCCTGGCCAGCTTGGCTTTCTTTCCATACAGATCCGCGTCCTTGAGAACCTTCTCGGCCTGCTCGGGCTCCCCGTTGAACTCACACTCGCGCGACATCAAGAAAGGAACATACTCCTCCGGCGGCGGCGTAGAGGCCAAAAACAACCGCAACGAAATAAACCCCGGCAGCAACCCCCGCTCGCCAAAATTGTAATCGACCCCCTCCTCATTCGCCCCCAGCACGATATTGTCAATCGAGTTCCCCGGATTATTCGCCCTGCCGCTGCTCACACCATTGACCTTTCCCACCGTCTCCTCCCCATCCAAGAACGCCTCCGGCTGCACCTCGCTAATCTGATACATCCCCGCCCCCAACCCCGTGAACTCGTACCGCCCATATTTGTCCGTCCAGGCCTCTTTGTTGACCCCTTCACCGCTGCGCGTCATCTTCACCCCCGGCAGCCCCCGCTCCCACTCATCGAATGTGCCGTCGTTGTTCGTGTCGGCGTAAACAAATCCAGATAGACTGGAGGTCGTACCGACGGTGATGTTGATACTGACCGTGGCCACGTTACTGTCACCCGTACCGTCGTTGGACTTGTAGGTGAAGCTATCAGTGGAATTCTCGCTGCCGTCGTGCTGGTATGTGAACGTCCCGTTATCGCTCGAGGTGACCGTACCGTGTATCGGGTGGCTGAGTAAGACCGCCGTGAGTGGATCGCCGTCGACATCCGTGTCGTTGACCAACACGCCGTCGTCACTCTGGTTACCGGGCGTGATCTTTCCGTCTGTATCCGTAGTGGTCAGCGTGCCCCCCTTCGCCACCGTGTAGAAGCTGTCGTCATTGGCAACTGGCGGTTGGTTGGTCGGCACCAATATCGTTTGGGCGTCAGGAGTCTCTGGGGCCGCTTCCCGGTGGCCGACGTTGTCTGTGGCGATGCTGTAGAACGCGTACGTGTGGCCCGTTTCACCCGTGAACGTTGCCGAGCTGTCCGCGGTATCGTCCAGCCACAGCTCGTACGGATCATTGTCCACCCGATAGTAAACGTCGTAGCTGCCGATCCCCGACCCACCCTGCTCGTCCTCGCCGGTCCAGCAGACAAGGACCGAGTCGCCCTGTGTCTCGGCTGGCAACGGTTCCACGTGACTGGCATCCTCCGGTATCCCGGCATCGATGGTGTTCAGACATTCCTTGGCCGGGTCGGTGCCTTGGCTGGGGTCGTGGGGATCGACCTGGTTGGTAGCGATGATCTCACCGAAGTCGAACTGGATGATCGCGATGTTGCGGATCTCCGTGCCGGTGGGCAGATCATTTTTGGGCCTGATGATGTAGTTGAAGTGGCCCATGCCCCGGCCCGTGTCGTCCTCGGGCGGCAGGAAGCCGATCGTGACGTCCGGCGGCAGGCCGGTGTCCGGGTCGATGGAGTAGAAGTTGGCAAAAACCTCTCCCGTGCCGGATCGGATTCCCGCCTCGATCTGCACCTCGAAATCGACGCCTTCGTAGCTCATCGGCACGGTCGTTTCAAAATGCTGACTGCCGGCCGGCACGGCAAGCAGTTGATCGCCAAACCCGATCTCCATCAGCTCGAACGTGGTCCAATCGAGGTCCGAATCGAGCCGGTCGGTAACGGCCACCACCTGCGCCGGCGCGGTCGCCGTGGCATCGTTCTCGAAATCGACGCGATACGAGAGCAACGTATCTTCCACGATGTACCCGGCATCGTCATAGCCGCCGGGGCCGGTCTTCTCGTTGGGGTCTTCCGATGCAATGTTCTCCACGTCTTCTTCGCTGTTGCTGGGCTTGGTTGGAGGAATCTTGGGCGTTATGATGTGGATTACCTTATCTGACAGCCACTCGAAGGGTCTTCCGATCCATTTCGCTGCCCAGTCGCCAAAAGCACAAAAAAAACGCTCAGTCGGCTCCCCAATTCTAATAATCCAGTCCCCAACGGAATTCAACGCACTTTCTATTTCGTCACGATAATGATACAAGAGCAGACTGGGCAGCCCACCACCTTGCGCTATGTCAGCTCGTCTCTGCGTCTCCTCCAGATCGTAAGCAGATTGGAGTCCAGAAGGATCTATCATATTGCCTGGCCGGTTGAGTGCATAACGATAGGCGTTTGAATCACCGCTGAATAGGCGAAGGGGATCTTCACTGACGAAGCGTCCAAGCTCTGAATGGTAGAACCTCGCTCGCATGAACTCTAATCCATTACTCTCATTCATGACGCCAAACGCACCAACAAATTCGAACGAATTGGAGATCACTTCCAGCCCGAGCATCGATTCCCCAAAGGGGGTGTAGGCGTAGGTATTGCTCGCCAGACCGGCAAGGTTAGTCAATTCGCTCGTACTGCCAATCGCGTCGAACGTGTAGTAGCTCAGTACGCCAACCGCGTCGATGCGTGAAACGAGACTGAATCCGTGATCGTAGTGTGCGATCAGATCACCCGAGCCGTTGTATTCGCCCACGACGTTGCCCAAGCCGGTCGGGTCGATGACGTATTGGGTGGTTTGACCGTTTTCCGTTGCGGCAACTCGGTTGCCGAAGGCATCGTAAACATAGTCCCAATCGCCTTCGGGGGACGAGACGGCAATCAGGCGGTTTTCGTCGTCGTAGGTGTATGTTGTGGTGCCCTCGGGCGAGATTTCACGAACCAGATTCCCGTCAGCATCAAACTCGTATGTGATGTCGCCGACCTGGGTGTACTGGTTCATGTTGTTGGTGGTGTATTCGGCAGTCTTCCCGTTGACGATGGTACTGATGCGGTTCCCCAGCGCGTCGTAGACGTACGTGATATCCTGGTCGGGGATTTGCGGGTCGGTCGAATCGAGGACTGCGTGGGTCAGTTGCCCGATATCGTCGTATTCGTATGTCCAGAGTCCATAATGAGTGTCCATGGACGTACGACGGCCGAGCATGTCGTAGGTGTAGTGGAAGTGGGAAAGCTCCGAATCGTCCGGGGCGTAGTTGTCCAATTGCAGAAGCTGGCCGGCCGCGTCGTACTGGTACGTCGTATAGACGCCGTTGTCCAGGTCTTTGTGCTCAAGCCGTCCCGCAACGTCGTAGTGATAGCGAACGATCTGGGCACCAGCGGTATCGGTGATCCTCTCCAGGCGACCCACCGCATCGTAGTGGTAATCGAGCCGGTGGCCGAGTTGATCGAGGCTGGAGGTGCGACGGCCCACGGTATCGTAAGTGAATTCCAGCCAGCGGTCGCCGGGGTAGGTGATCCGCTGGAGGCGATCCGTCGTCGAGTCGTAATCGAGGGTGGTGGTGCCCGTTGGATCGGTTGCCGTGACGACATTGCCGTGATTGTCGTAAGTGAACTCTACGTGCGAACCGTCCTGGTAGTCCTTTCGCGTGAGGCGTCCCAAGTCGTCGTACGTGTACCCAACAGCGGCACCACGACGATTGGTCCACTCGGTCGGGTTGCCAACGGCGTCGTAACCAACCTGCTCCTGTGTGAGATCGGCGTAGGTGATGCTGGTCTGATTACCTTGGGCGTCGTGGCCATACCGCGTGGTATTTCCATTAGCGTCGGCCAATTTTGTCAGCCGGTTGTAAGGCCCGCTGTAGGCGAACGACGTGGGGTTGCCCAACGCATCGATTGAGCGGATCAAGTTGCCTTGGGGGTCGTAATTGTAGGAAGTCGATAGCCCGGTCGGTCCGGTGATTTCCAGGAGGTTATACTGGTTGTCGAAGGTAAAGTAGACCGGGTTGTCAAGCGGGTCCTCGACTTTGACCTGCAGGCCACGATGGTCGAAGAAGAAGTCGGTGGTCCCGCCCGTTGCATCGGTGGCCGAAACCTTGCCGGAAGAACCATAGGTGAAAGTCACCTTCTCTGCCTGACCGTCGCGGAAGACTTCGTAAAGCCTCCCATTGCCGTCGTAGGTGAAGTACGCGTGCGTACTGCCGGGATATTCGATTTGGCTAATCGCATGTTCGGTGGCAGCGCCTTGGCCGGTGATGTATTCGTAGTAGGTCGGTGCCAGCTCGTCGTGGCGCTGGACCGATTCCAGATGCTCGCCGGCGGTATCGTAGGAGTAGGTGGTGACGCGATCGTCTCCGGCTCCCGGTCCGAGCGGATCGGTGACGTTGGCGATCATCCCCTGGGCGTCATATTCCAGTAGCAGCATGGCGCCGGCCGAGTGTGTCAAGCTGGTCAGTTGCTCACCCGTGTAGCCGGCGGTGATCCGATTCCCGTTGGTGTCTTCAACGTAGTCCAGCTTCCCGTCGGCGTGGAACACGGTCAGCAATCCACCTTGCTCTTGCACGGAGAATGCACCTCCGCCCAAATCGGTGAGCGTGGCGTAGTCGCCCGCTTGGGAGAAGTAGCCGCCGCGGATATCGGGCAAGAACACGCGGCGAGTGGCACCCGGGCCGGTAATGGTCACCGTGCCATCGTCGGCCACGTCCAAGGAGAAATCCCAGTTGTGCGACCATCCGCGGCCCAGCGGTCCCGATTCGTATCTCTGCGAGATTGTCTGTGGAAATGTTCTCCCGAATGTCAACGGCAACCCTGGACTTTCGGCCCAGGCGTCGATCCCGCTTGCCAAATACGAGCCGGGGGCGAGGCAGTCGGCCTGCATGAACTCGAAACCCAAGAGTTGGCTCACATCCAAGACCTGCTGTCCAAGCCGGCCCAAGTAGGCCGCATTCTCGTCGAGCATGGATAAATAGTCTCCCCACGTGGTGCCCACCTGGGCGACAAAATTTTCCCAAATGGGGTCCCAAGCCTCTTCGGAAATCGTGTCCGGCTGCATCTGGGGCTTCAAGGTATCCCAGTCGACCGGTGTGGTGTCGTCGACTGCGAGGTACCCGAGATCGAAATCAAACGCCGGATACGAGAAATCCCATGGCTTCTGCCAGCCGGCCCAATAGATGGGCACGCGGAACGATTCGCCCGGCTGCAGCACGCCCGGAGTTTCGCCACTGGCGAGAAATTGAATCGTGTTGCTAAAACCTTCCGGCATGGCGGAACTCCAATAGCCTTTCCCTTGCAGCGATTGATCCAACGTCAAAATGGCGGCTTCTCTTCCCTCCTGAGTGACCTGCAAGACCAACAGCGGCGCCGGCATGGCCAGATCGCCTGTATTCGCATATTCAACGTAGATCGTGGCGGGGATGTGGTAACCGAACGATGAGGGCAGCACCAAATTGGTTTCAAGGACCGCCTCGCCTCCAGCGATCATCTGAAAGGCGTCGGTCAGCTCGTCAGAGTCGCCATCGGTTTGCGAGACGCAGACAGAGTACGACCCGGCCGGAACCGACCCGGCGGCGAAGGTGACGGTCATTTGTGTGAAGGAGTCGAGTTCGACCAGGTCGGCAGCGTAAGCCGTATCGTCCGGTGCAACCAACTCGACAGTCGTTGTTGAGTCGAACCCGGCCCCAGTGAGAGTCAAAACCGCGTCGGCGCCCGCGCCGTGATGGTCGGGTGTCACGTCGGTCAGTTCGAGCCCCACGATGTCGGCTTCGATCGTGTACTCGCCGGTTCCCACGGCCGATTCCGCATACACCAACACGTACCACGCTCCAGAATACGCGGCCGGGATGAGGATGTCCTGGTCCGCACTGGCCATCGCAGTGCCGTGGTAGTCGTAATTGCCCCGCGTCGGTGGCTCGCCGAACCGGGCGTAGAGTTCGTTCACGCCCAAATCGTCGGCGTCGTCGAGTGTGATGCGGAGATTGCTTCCCGACGGCACGTCCACGCGGTAGTAGTGACTCGCGCCGCTGCCCACCAAAGCCGCCGAGCGTGGCACTTCGTCCTCCAGGCGCGGGTAGACCACGTCGGTTGATGCTGCCAGTTCGTTGTTCAGTTGATGACGTTCCAGGACGGCCCATTCGTCATCCGCAGAGACGAGCAGGTAGTAGGCGCGCTCGGCCGTTACGGGAACAACCACATCCAGCGTCTGCGTGTAGACCTCTCCGGGCTGCAGGTCCTCGGCGACGTCGATGGTCGCCAGGAGCCGATCGCTCAATCCCAGGAACGGGTCTTCAGACAGGTAGATCGCGTCGATCCAATCCACACTGGCAACAGAGCCGTCGCCGACGTTCTCTACCGAGTAGCTGATCGTTCCGGGTAGCCCCACCTCAAAGTTGTCTGGTAAATCCAACTGAACCACTTGCATGTCGGGCACCGAGCCGGGATCGGCCAGGACCTCGATGGTGCGCGTGTCGGAACCGGCTCCCGGCTGCCCTTGATCGTCCACGGTACGGAAAGTGACCTCGTAGGTACCGGGATTTGGGTAGGTGACGATGCCCGGCGTGAGCCGATCGGATGTTCTGCCGTCGCCAAAATCCCACTGGGTCTGCACATGCACATCTCCCCACACGCGGCCGGAGAATCGCAGAGCATCACCGGCCAGAATGCTGCCGGATTGACGCGGTGCCTCGATTCCCACGGACGGTCCGCCCCCCAAAAGCCACGCCCAAGCATTGACCCACAAAGCTGGATTGTCCGCCCACGTCCGGTCCCCCTCACCGGCTTCCTCGAAGCAGTTTAGATCGCCAATGGCCAGGGCCGGACCGAATGTGGCTTCGGGCATTCCGCCCGGAACCGCCACCAGAACCGGACGGTCGCTGGGGTCGACGGCCAGCGGTAGAACGTACTGTGGCAGATTGACGAAATAGTCGTAACCCTGACCGTCCAGGCCAACGGTCTGTACAAACCCGCCAAGACCGTCAATCACGGGATGGCGGAGGACCACTTGCGCGTCCAGCGGCGTTCCGCCGGTAGGGTTGCCACCGTCCTGGAACCTGAGCAACTCCAGCAATTGCTCCGACGCAGCGTTCCAATTGTCGGGGGCATCACCCCAGTCATCCAAAACAAACAAGCCGCCACCGGAACCGTAGAATGCCTCGATGGCCCCCAGTTCGTGGGTCTCGTAGGGCCGACGGGGCGTCGGAAGGAAAAGGGCATCCACATCGTTCACACTGACCGTCGAAATGTCGGCATAGTCGACGACCGTTGCGCCCAGCAGTTCAAGGTACGCCACCGCTTCGTTGTAAGTACTCTCGCTCCAGGATTCCCTGGACACGCCGATTCGGCCTTCCAAGAGTGGAGTCGCCGCCAGGATCGTGTAATCGTCGCTGTCCGGAGAGTAGTTGTAGTCGTCCGAGCTTTGTGCGAACGTCTCCAAATACCCATGGTCTGGATCATCCCCTGGCAGTCCGTGCGGGTTCAGCGACGCTGCGTCCAGCAATGTCCGCTCTTCAAGCGGTTCGCACACCAGCCGCCGGTGCTCAGGATGCGGCCGACCATTTCGATTGCGGGATGTGCCAAAACGGCTGACGGATTGTCTGGTGGTTTGCAAGAGACTGCGGCGCATGGTTGCGGGCCTCCTTTGGTGGTCGATGGTGGCTGTCGGCTTGGAACCGGCGGGGTGAGAAGCGCCGGGGCCGCTTAGCGGAAGTCGGGATAAGTGATTGAGGGCCCGTGCGTCGGCCGGCCTCCTTGCCCGTGGTCAGTGGCGAACCGTAGCTGGGAATGCGGCCGACCGCTCGGGCGGCTCCGACTCCGATAAACACCCGGTGATTTCACCCCTCGATACGGGAGCGATGATTCTACCGGCGGATGCTAGCAGTGTCAAGCAGGGGGGCGTGAGGATGTGGGGAATGTGCGGAAGGTGTTGTTGGGTA
>JAUWHT010000181.1 GCA_030605745.1 Pirellulales bacterium
CGAGCACGAGCGAACCGGCGGCCAGCAGGGCGCCCAGCAGGATGGCCGTTGCACCGGCGGCAAATCCGACCGCAAAGACCAGCGTCTCGCGACTGCTGCGGACCGCGCGATGGAAAAGGTAGTAGCAGACGACCGCCGGCAGGGCCATTACCAGTGTGTTCAGCCCCAGCGTGGTCAGTCCGCCGAACGAGAAAAAGACCGCCTGTAACAGCAGTGCGACCAGCACTGCGGGAAACGCCGCCCAGCCCAGGATCAGGCCCAGCAGGCCGCCGAGCACCAGGTGCACCGAGGTGGGGCCCAACGGCACGTGGATCAGCGAAGCGACGAAGAAGGCCGAACTCAGCACGGCCACCTTCGGCACCCGCTGGTAGTCGATCTTGTACAGTCCGATCGCAGTCCCCACGGCAGTGACCACTGCGCCGGCTGCGAGGATTTCCTTTCCATGAGCCGTGCCGGACAAAATGCCTTCGTAGATGTGCATGGTTCAGCCTAGCGCGGTCATCGGCCGCAACCAAAGGGTTCAGGGTTCAGGGTTCAGGATTTTGCTTCCAACCGTATTCGATTACACACAAAAAACCCTGAACCCTAAGTCCTTACCTGTTCCGCGCTGGCCATGACCAGCTCCCCCTTGTAGATCCCCTTCAGGCCCCTTAGTTGGGACGCGATGTTCTTTAGTCGACGGGCCGGGCCCCGCAGAATGATCACCTCCAGGCACAGGTCATGGGTCAGATGGGCGTGTAGCGTCGAGACGATCAGGTCGGTGTGGTCGTGCTGTAGCTTCGTCAGCCGGTCGCCGAGTTGGGCCCGGTGATGGTCGTAGACGAGCGTGAGCGTGCCCGCCGCGTCCTGCGATTCCAACTCCCACGCCCGTGTGGTCAGCGTGTCGCGGATCAACTGGCGGACCGCCTCGCTGCGGGTGGCAAACTGTCCTTCAGCACAATAGCGGTCGAACTTCTCCAGCAGATCGTCTTCCAGCGAAACGGAAAATCGAACGATCTCAGACATCCTAGCTCATCTCCAGTCCGTTTAGCCGCCTGTTTGGCTGGCTGGGCCTCGATGTAGAGTACCAACGTGCGAAGCTGCCCGTCGCGTTCCACGAGCAATTCTAACGGATCGGGCAGGGTTTTGGCCAGACGGCTGAACTGGTCCTCGTCGGCGAAGTCGCGGCCGGCGATCTGGTAGATGCGGTCGCCGATGCGCAGGCCGGCACGCGCGGCGGGCGAGCTGGAGACCACGTGGGTGAGAACGATCGTACCCGGCTCCGAGTCGTCCAGCCGCCAGGCAATCCCCAGCCGCAGCGGCTTGTCGTCAACTGTCACCTTCTGCGTGGCAAGGCGCCGCCGGGTTCTCTCCGTTTCCCGGCCGGCAGCCTGGCGAAAGCAGGGGACCTCGGGGCGATCGGCCAACTCGTACACCATGCGGAACGCCAGCCGCACCACACGGTTCATTCCCGGGCAGTTTATCAACTCAGCGTCGTCGCGCGGAGTGTGGTAGTCGTTGTGCGTTCCGGTGTGCAGCATCAGCACCGGGATTTTCTGATTGAAGAAGACGTAGTGATCGGCGTTGGCCTTCAGGGTCCAGGGGAAGTCCAGCGACAGCCCGACTTCTTCGTTCTGCCGGCTGATCAGCCGTCGCAGCCCGTACCCGCTCCGCGTGCCAAAGAGAATCAAACGATCATCTCGCAACCGGCCGATCATATCCATATTGACCACGACGGAAACGCGGCTTAAGGTGACAGTTGGATGGGCGATCCAGTATTTCGCTCCCAGCATGCCCTTTTCCTCGGCGTCGAAGGATGCGAACATGATCGACCGTTTGGGCGGCTCTGGGAGCAGGTCGAACGCTTCGACCAGTTCGATCAGTGCGGAGGCTCCGCTGGCGTTGTCGTCGGCCCCGTTGTGGATGCAGCCCACCGGTCCGCGGCTGTTGCGCTTTGTGCCGTAGCCGACGTGATCGTAATGCGCGGTGACGATGATCAGTTGCTCTTTCAGCACCGGGTCGCTGCCTTCGAGCAGTCCCAGGACGTTGCGGCAGTTGGGCTCAAACGGCTGGAAGAATCCGCCGTCGACGCCGGCGCCGTGGAGGTGGCACTGGCCGAATTGTCTTCCCAAGTAATCGCCGGCCGTCCGGCCGCCTCGTCTGCCTGCCTCGCGACCCTCCAACTCGTCGTCGGCCAGATACTCGACGTGCTGCCGCAGGTCGTCGGTGGTTATCGATTCCAGAGCCGCAAGATACGAACGGTGTGTTTCGGCCGCCTGCGAGACGAGCGAGCACAAGCACAAGCAAATCAACACAGCCGGCAGCAACCGGCCGACGGATCGACGAAAGGTTTGCATCGATGGGCACATCCTTCGGCGCAAGTATACTCGACAATAGCCGGGACGCAATTGCTGGGGTGGCAGTTAAACTGCCGCCCCAACAGAGCCGACAATAGCCGGGACGCAACGCGTCGCGGGGGATACCCGCGGGACGTTGTCCCCCGGCTATTGCTCTTCGTTGTTGTGCGATAATCAGCTCGCACAACCGGCACATTCACTACTTTTGATTCCCGTTTGACCGGATGTTGACCGTGTCCTACCTTTGACTACCATGCTTGGCAGCGTATTGGAAAAACCACAGCCTGCGTCCGCCCAAATGGACGAACAGCCGACGATCCTGATCGTCGACGACGACGAGGTCCTGGCAGACGTGCTCTCGCGCCGGCTACAGCAGCAGGGCTTCGTCACGCTCACGGCCGACTCGGGCCAGTCGGGGCTGGACACGGCCCGGTGCGAACACCCGGCCCTGATCGTGCTCGACTTGCGGCTGCCGGACATCGACGGGTTCGCCATCTGCGAGCAATTGGCCGATTCGTCCGATACCTGCGCTATCCCGGTGATTATTCTCAGCGGAATGGAGGAGCCGGACATCCTTCGCCGCTGTCGGGCGGCCGGTTGCCACTATTTTCTCCGCAAGCCGTACGACCCGAACGCCCTGTTGGTACTGATCCGCCAGGCCATCCACGAGGCCGAGAGGTGGGACGAAGCGGAGCCGTGATCTGCGGCTGCGCGCCCCCACTTGCACTGCCCGGGGTGATTCTGCTACACTCATTGACTTGACTGGCATTTTGGGAACCTCGATGGAGTATTGCGTGGGAACGAAGAAAAGCGGGAAAGGTCGACGCAAGATCGGCCGCAAGAAACGGCGGATGCGGGCCAAGATACGCCACCGCAAGGGTTAGACCCTCCCCTTGGGTCAACCCAGAGTAAGGGAACGTTGTCAACGTTCAAGCCACATGTGTAGCGGGGCCGCTTGCGGCCTGCTTTGGGTTTCAACAGCTTTTGGAGATACCAGACATGAGCGCCCGAACGATGACCACGGTTTTTTTGCTGAGCCTGCTGGTGGGTTCGTACACTGCTGAGGCCGGCGACGCAGCGGGTTTTGTGCCGCTGTTCGACGGCAAGACACTGGAGGGCTGGAAGCAACTCGGTGGGAAGGCCAAGTATGAAGCCAAAGACGGCATGATCGTCGGCACCTCGGTGCCAAATACGTCCAACAGCTTCCTCTGCACCGAAAAAATGTACGGCGACTTCATTCTCGAGTTGGAGTTCAAGGTCGATCCCGGACTGAACTCCGGAGTACAAATCCGCAGCAACAGTATCAAGGAGTACCGAGACGGTCGCGTGCACGGCTACCAGGTCGAGATCGACCCTTCCGCCCGGTCGTATACCGCCGGCATCTACGACGAGAGCCGGCGCGGCTGGCTAAACGACCTGAAAGACAACGAGCCGGCACGCAAGGCCTTTAAACAGGGTGCGTGGAACAAAATCCGAGTGGAGGCCGTGGGCGACTCGATCAAGACGTGGCTTAACGACGTGCCGGCGGCCGACCTGAAAGACTCGATGACCCCCAGCGGCTTTATCGGCCTGCAGGTCCACGGGGTCGGCGATAGAAAAGAGCCGCTGCAGGTCCGATGGCGCAACATCCGTATCAAGGACCTCACCAAGCCGAGGTCTTAAAGCAGAACGGCTTGGACTGGATCGTTTTTCGTTATCAAACACCACTCAACTTCTTGGAGGTACCAAACATGAACACCAGAACGATTGCCACGGTTTTTGTCTTGAGTCTGCTTCCCGGCTGGTATGCCGCCGCGGCGGACGACGCCGATGGCTTCGTGCCGTTGTTCGACGGCAAGACCCTGGCCGGCTGGGACACCATGCCCGGCGGAAAATGGGAAGTCAAGGACGGCGTGATTATCGGCACCAGCGAAAAAAGCGAACGACGCCACGGGCAGTTGGTCTCCGACAAGCGGTACAAGGACTTCACCGTGCGGCTGAAGTTCAAGGCCGTCAAGGGGAACAGCGGGCTGTACTTCCGCGTCGACAAAGTCGACGGCCCGGCTGCTGTCAACGGCTTCCAGGCCGAGATCAATCCGACCGAAAACATCGGCGGGCTGTACGAGACCGGCGGGCGGGCATGGGTCGTCAAGCCCACGCCCGAACAGGTCAAAAAGTTCTTCAAGCCCGGCCAGTGGAACTCCATGACCGTCTCTGCGGTGGGCCGCCACATTGTGGTGCACGTCAACGGCACCAAGGCGGCCGAGTTAAAAGACGACCCCGGCCGGCTCGAAGGCTACATCACGCTGCAACTGCACGGCGGCCAGGACATGCACGTGGCGTTCAAGGACATCGAAATCCGCGTGGAGTGATGCCGCCCGCAGAGAAAGGAAGCATGCGTGGAAAGCAAGGAACCACCAGTGGACGAAGCCGAGCCAGCGGCGCAGGATGACTCGGTCGCGCAAGAGGCAAACGCCGAATTAGCTCAACTGGCAGGCGACCATTCGCACCCGCCCGAACGACGACACCTGCTGTTGCCCATCGTCCTGTTCCTGGCCACCTGCCTGTCGACGTTCTGGACCGGCGCGGTCGATTGGCGGCCGATTCTGCATATAGACAGCTTCGAGCGGGCGGGGCAGATGTTTCTACAAGAGTGGGAGCAAGGGGCTGTTTGCTCGGCTTTCACCCGCGCCGGCAATGCGCTGGTGGAAGATTGGAAGCGGGGGCTGATCTACATGGCCGCCGTGATGGGCATCTTGCTCACTCACGAGATGGGCCACTTCCTGACGGCACTGCGAGAGAAGATTCCCGCCAGCCTGCCATTCTTTATCCCTGTTCCCATCCTGCCATTCGGCACTATGGGAGCAATCATCGGCATACAGGGATCGCAAGCCGACCGCCGGCAGACGTTCGACCTGGGCATCGCCGGTCCGTTGGCCGGGCTGGCCGTCGCCGTGCCGGTTACCTGGATCGGAATCTGCCAGCTCAATCCCGCACCAAATCCGGGCACCGGTATCCCGCTGTACAACCCGTTGATCTTCACGCTTCTGATCGACTATCTGCGTCCCGACTTGCCGGGCAATTCGGTCCTGTACATGAGCCAGTTCAATCCGCTGCTGATGGCCGGCTGGGTAGGAATGCTGGTGACCGGACTGAACATGCTGCCAATCAGCCAGCTTGACGGCGGGCACGTGGCCTACGCGCTGTTGGGCCGCCGCGGCCATCTGCTGGCCCGCGGGCTGGTGGTGGTGGCCATCATCTCGATCCTGATTTGGGAAGCCTATATGTGGGTGGTGATGCTCGTGCTGGTGATCCTGATGGGCGTCGATCACCCGCCCACCGCCGACGATTGTGCACCGCTGGGCTGGCCCCGCCGCCTGATCGGCTACGCCTCACTGGCGATCCCCATTCTGTGCTTCCCGCCGATGCGAATCGCATAATCACTCCCCAATCACCGTCACCACCACTGTCCGCTGCCGGGGGCGGATGTCGCACTCCAGGTGGAACACCTGTTGCCAGGTGCCCAGCATCAGCCGGCCGTCGCTTATCGGCACAGAAACCGACGGGCCCAGCAGCGTGGCCTGAAGATGCGAATGCCCGTTGCCGTCGTGCCACGCCTGTTCATGCCCGTATTGACGACTGGGTGGGATTAGTCGGTCGAGCAGTTCAGGCACGTCGCCAACCAGTCCCGGCTCGAACTCCACCACGCTTACCGCCGCGGTGCTGCCCAAGGCAAATACCTGGACCATGCCGGTCTTGACACCCGACTGCTTGACCACCTCGGCCAGCTCGCCGGTCAGATCGTGCATGTGGCGATGTCCATTGGTCTGGAGGGTGATTTGTTGTTGGTAAACCATGCGCAGCTCCGGGGTTCAAGTTGGGAGTGCACTGAGCACCCCAAACAACAAGGAAAAAATAGCCGGCGGGCAACGCCCGGCGGGAGTACAGCGTATTCGCTCTCCACGGCCCGTGGGACGTTGTCCCCCGGCTAGTGACAGAACCTTCATGCGTCATACGTGCTGCGGAAGACCCCGATTGTACCGAAAAAACGGGCGACGGGTAGCCGAGATGGTTGACAACCGGTTTCAGCGCCACTAGAATCAACCGCGTGCTGTGGAGCGTTCGGCCAAGTACCAGGAGGAATCGAATGATACGACAATACATAGACGCGGCAATGGAGCACGCCAAGTACGAAATCCTCGCGGATGATGGGAGCTACTACGGCGAGATCCCGGTCTGTCGCGGAGTCTATGCCAACGAAGACACGCTGGAGGCTTGCCGCAGGGAACTGGAGGAAGTACTGGAGGACTGGATTCTTCTACGGGTGTACAGGCAACTTCCGCTCCCGGAGATTGACGGCATCAGGCTTGAGGTGCGGAAGGAGCAGGTGGCCTGATGCCCAAGTTCGGTCCAATCAAGCGGCGTGATCTCGTCCGCTGCCTGCGACGCGCCGGTTTCGACGGACTTTACTCGGGTGGAAGGCATCCTTTCATGATCAAAGGCGATCTCACTATCACAGTGCCCAACCCACACCGGCAAGACATTGGCCGGATGCAAAAAGGGGTCAGAACTCTTTTTCCAAACCGACCGAATGCCACTCGCTTCCAGGCGACGGAAAAAGAGTTCTGACCCCTTTTTTGCTGCGGCGGGCCAGCAGGGCCAGGAAGGCTGGGACGAGGATCGTGCGGATGATAAAGGTATCCAGCAGCACGCCCAGCGACAGGGCGAAGCCCAGTTCGTGCATTGCTCGCAGCGTACCGGTGGTCATCGAGGCGAACGTGCCGGCCATGATCACGCCGCAGCTTGTGATGATCCCGCCGGTGCGGACCAAGGCTACCCGCAGACCCTCCAGCGGCCCAAGTCGCCGCTGTTCCTCGAACACGCGGGTGGTCAGGTAGATGTTGTAGTCTTCGCCCAGCGCGATCAGCAGCACGAACAAGAAGATAGGCACCTTCCAGTCCAGCCCGTGGAACGTATCGCCGTAAAGCCAGCGGAAGAAAACCTCCGTGATGCCGATGGTCACAAAGTAGCCGAACAGGACCGAGAGAATCAGGTAGACGCAGATTCCCGGGCGGCGGAGAATCAGCACCAGGACAAACAGCACGGCGGCGACCACCAGCACTTGGATGCGGAGCTGGTCGCTGGTGGTGACCGATTCCAGGTCGCGGATGCCGGCCGTGGTGCCCAGGAAAACGAACTTCACGCCGTGCCAGTCGGACGAAGGGTCCTCGGCCTCGGCCGACAAATGTTGCTGGACGTGATCCAGCAGCCGGACGTTCTCCTTGGAGAACGGATCGTACTGGGAGATCAGATCGAATCGGGCAACCTTGCCGGCGTAGCCGGAGGCTTGCGAGCGGTAGATGGCCTTGGTCCGGGGGTTTTTCAAGACGTAAATTTTTTCCCGGATCGAACGACTAAACAGATTGAAGCTGCCCGGCGGATTCCCCAACGGTTCGCTCAGGCTGCGGACGCTGGTGATTGGGTTGGTCTGCCGGCCGAAGGAATCGACGTACCGGAAGTCATAAAGGTCCTTGGTCAAAAGCGCGATTTCCCGCTGACCCTGCGCGGTGAGCAGCTCAGCCTTGGGGTCGTAGGCCAGCAGTGTGATCGGGTCGATTTCGGCAGGGCTGAAGTGTCGGCGCAACAGGTGCGTGCCCTGAACGCTGGGCAGGTCGGCCCGAAGTTCGCCCAGCAGGTCGTAGGTAATCGGCACGGAAAACCCCTCGTATGCCAGCGGTGCCAATAGCAGGATACTCAGCAGCAGGATCAGCCCAGGCCGGGCAATAATCCGGCGGCTAAGCCACTGCCAAAACCCGCCGGAAGTACTCACCACGGAGGCACGGAGGACACGGAGAAGACAAGAGAAAATACTCACCACGGAGGCACGGAGGGCACGGAGAAGACGAAGGAGAAGGGAACCAGAGAAGCGGCTTGCGGCTAACTCACGAGCAGGAGTACCAGCCTGGTCTTCCAACTCATGATTTTGCTTGATTTCTCTCCGTGTCCTCTGTGCCTCCGTGGTGAGTTCACTTATTATTTTTCTCCGTGTCCTCCGTGCCTCCGTGGTGAGTTCACCTAGCGGCCAGAAGACCACACGGCCGGTCGCCCGCAACAGCGCGGGGGCCAGCGTGACGGAAGCGGCCAAGGCCACGGCCAGGCACAAGGCGATGGCCGGGCCGCTGTTGCTGAACTTGCCGAACTCGGCAAAGAACATCATTCCCAGACCGCAGATAGTGGTAAGCGCGCTGGCCGCCAGGGCGTCGCCAACTCGGCCCAACGCCACCGCAATCGCACGCGGTGGCGCCAATCCGTGCCGGAGTTCCTCCCGGTAGCGCGAGATCAAGAACAGGCAGTAGTCCGTTCCCGCACCAAACAGGATCACAATGATGAAAATCCTGGTCGTCTTGAACACCTTGAAGTCGAGCCATTCGAGCCGCCCGCTGAGTTGGGCCAAGATGGCCACCAGGTCCGTCGCGACGAAAACCGAAACCACGATTGTGGTCAGCGGCACGATCACCAGCCCGGGCGCGCGATAAACCAGCATCAGGATAATCACTACCAGCAGGATGGCGGTCCGCTCGGTGTTGTCGATACTCCGCTTGGCGGAGAAGAGCATGTCGGTGCCGACGGCTGCCGAGCCAGTGATACCCAGCCGCAGGCCCTTGGGAAAATCCTCCTCCGCACGGATCGCAGCGAGTTCACGCTCGATCCGCGGCATGAGTTTCATGTTCTCGATGGCCATGAACTCGTTGCGCAGCAAGAGCACAATCAACGCCGCCTGGCCGTTGGGCCCGACGCGGCTGATCAGTTTTTTGCCGATCACCGGGCTGTCGTAGCTGCGCAGGTCTACCACCGGCGAGTCTTCGCCTTCCCGCGGAGTGAACTCCCTGATGAGCCGTTCGGCCACCTCGAAGTCGGGCCCGGTGAGCCTGCCGTCGCCGCGCGAAACGACCAGCGCCACCTTGCTCTTGAAGGGGATGTCGGGAAATGCGGCCCTAAGGAGCCGCCCGCCCTGCACACTGGTCATCCGCTCGGGCAGGTAGGCGAAGTCGCCATCGTGGGTAACATCGTCCCATCGCGGGGCAAGAAGGTGAATTCCCGCCACCAGCACCGCCCACCCCAACAGCACCAGCACCCAATGCCGCGAAACCAGCGCTCCAAGGTGATCGAACATAATCCGTTGAATCACAAATCCGGGCTTTCCCCAGGATCCGTTTATCCCATGCTCACAATCTTCTCGCGGCAAATCTTCTTCGTCAAGCTTTGGAGCTTGCGGACTCGGGCAGCGAGATACTCCAGTTCGGCCTTGGTGATCTTGTAGTCGCGCTTGTAGCGCGCGTCGATGTAGGCCCGCTTGAGCAGGTCGAAGCAGCGTTGCTGCTGCGGCGTTGCGCGGGGAAAGACAGTGAAGAAATCAGCGTGCAGGTTACTGACCTGCCGGTCCAGCTCTTCGAGGTCGTGCGTCTTGGGCTTGTAACTGGTGAAGACCAGGACCGTCGCCGTGAAAAGGCGTTCTGTCACCTGGTGGAGTTGGAATGCAGCATTGTTGTTCTCTTGAGCTCGAAATGCTGCCTCATATGTGATGAGGTAGCCGTTGGCGCTTTGAAACCAATGATTATAATGCTCGCGGGCACATTTCTGGCGCTGCTTGGGATCGAGTTTGCACCGCCGGGCCAGTTTGTATTGGCCGTTGTCATACAGTAGCACGCCCTCCTTCTTGATGTCCGTGAAGAAGTAATTGCCGCGCTGGAGATCTTTGTTGAGGTTCCTGATGTCCTCGACGATGATGCTGGAAGTCGGCTTGTCCAATCCGGCCTGCCTCAATCGACCGCTGATGAGGCGAGCCAGATGAGCCTCTCCCCGTTGCGTCGCGCTGGAACGCTTCTCGGTGACGAGCAACAAATCGAAGTCGCTCTGGTACGAATAGACGATATTGTCCTCAACGTACCGATCTTCGACCCAATCGCCCCGTGCGTAGGAGCCGAACAGGATCAGCATGACCAGATCATCCCCGACCAACTCGCGGATCACGTCGGCAATCTCGCGGAGTTGGTCGGCCTGGTGGTGCGATCGACGGGGAAGGGAGCGTTTCATAACATCAATAATGCTACCACTACCACCGCCTGACAGCAAGGTCCTCCTCTGCTGGTCTACCGTTTAGCCGCCGGGCTTGCCCGGCGCGTTTGCGCTGGAGCGGATTGACCCCCACCAACGCGCCCGGCAAGCCCGGCGGCGAAACGGTAGACCAGCAGAGGAGGCCCTTGCGGTCAGGCGGTGGTAGTGGTAGCATTATTGATGTTATGA
>JAUWHT010000212.1 GCA_030605745.1 Pirellulales bacterium
CCCGCGCAGAAATAACTTGATCAATTGGGTGGCACGCCCTGAGGAACGAAGGGCGTGTTGAGCCGGGCGCCCACGCCCTTCGCTGCGCTCAGGGACGTGCCACCCTCGCTCAAACTTGTACAGGTTATTTTTGCGCGGGCCATTAGCGCTACTAAACTGTTCAAACTGTATTATTGCATTGCCGCGCGAACGGCGTCAAGGACCCTGGTTTGTACGGTTTCCAACGGCCCGTCCAGCGATGCCCCGGCCGCCTTCTTGTGACCGCCGCCGCCGAACTGCTCGGCCAGGCGGTTGCAGTCCAGCTTGCACCGGCTGCGGAAACTGACCCTGAATCCGCCGCCGGATTGTTCCACCAGGAACACAGCTACCTCGGTCCTGCCCACCAGGAGCGTCATGTTGATGATCTCTTCGGTGTCTGGGGGATTTGCCCCGGTGGCCCGGAAATCCGCCTGCTGGACAAATGTATGGATCAACCGGCCGTCGATTTCGGTTCGTGCCCGGGCCATCGCCCGACCCATCAATTGCAGCCGTGCCAGACTGTCGTTCTCGTAGAGTTCGCTGTAGAGTTTCTCGGGCACGACGCCGGCATCTATCAGCCGGGCCGCCAGCCGCATGGTCGTGCTGCTGGTCGAAGAGAAGCGGAACCAGCCGGTATCGGTGGCCACGGCCGCAAACAGGGGCAGAGCGATCTCGCGGGTGATCTCAACCCCCAATTGGTCGGCCGCCTCGAGCACCAGCCGGCCGGTCGCCTCGGCCCGGACGTCCTTGAGCAGTTCAGCCCCCAGGTCGTCTCCACCAACGTGATGGTCCAGCACCACCTTCTTCGCGCCGGTCGCGCGGACCACCTCGGCCATCGCGCCCAACTGGGCCCAAGCCGAGGTATCCAACACAATCATCACCTCGCAGGCGTCGAGCTGCTTGACTGAGATGTCGGTGCCCAACTGCTTGAGCTTCCGCTGGGGGTCGAGAAACTGAAGCCGCGGCGGCACGGCGAAATCGTTGACCACCAGCACGTCCTTGCCGAGCTGCCGGAGGATTGCGGCCATCGCCAATTCACTTCCCACCGCATCGCCGTCGGGCCGAACGTGGCTGGTCAGCAGGAACCGCTGGTGGGAACGAACAAGCTCGACGAAGTGCGACCAGATCATGGGGATTGGGGATTGGGGATTGGGGATTAGGGATTGGGGATTGGAATCACGCCTTCCGCATCAACTCTAATCCCCAATCACTAATCCCCAATCCCTTGTTTCCACCTGCATACTGCCGCGACGTCGCGATCCATTTGGGCTACCAGTTTCTCGGCTGAGTCAAATTGCCTAATGTCTCTCAGCTTGGCAAGGAAGTCAACCTCTATGGTCCGGTCGTAAAGCGAGCCCTGGTATCCGATCAGATGGGCTTCGACCTTCAAAGTGTCTTCGTCGAAGGTCGGATTGGGTCCGATGCTGATGGCCGCCGGGTGTGGACATTTCTCGATCCAGGCTCGGCCCGCATAGATTCCTTCCCCCGGCAGCAGGGTGTCTATCCGGCCGATGTTGGCCGTGGGGTACCCGAGCCTCACCCCGCGCCCTGCGCCCTGGGTCACCGTGCCGCGGATGCGATACGGCTGCGTGAGCATCGCGGCCACCTGATCCATCTCGCCCGCCGCGACCAACGCCCGGATCCGGGAACTCGACACGATCCGGCCGTCGAACTGAACCGGCTCGGCCACTTCCAGTGTCAACCCCGCCTCGACGCAGTATTGGCGCAATACGTCGATTGTGCCCGTGCGATTGTGCCCGAAGAAGAAATTGGGGCCCTCGACGATCGCTCGCGCCTCGAGCCGGCCGCGGACGATCCGGTCGAAGAACTGTCGGGCCTCAAGCCTGAGCAGTGCCTCGTCGGTGGGGTAGACCACCACCGCGTCCACACCCAGTTGGGCCAGCAATTCGGCCTTCTGAGTGGTCCAACACAGCCGTGTCGGGGCCGCCTCGGGGTGAAGGATGCTGGCCGGGTGCGGATCGAACGTGAAGGCCACCGCCGGGCTGCCCAATCCCTGGGCTACGGCCACCAACCGCTCGATAATCCGCGCGTGCCCCAGATGTACCCCATCGAAATTGCCAATCGACACGGCGCCGCGGCGAAACCGCTCGGGAAGTTGGTCTAAGTCGCGGAAGAGTTTCACTGGTGTGGGCATTGGGAAATGATGAATGATGAATGATGAATGACGAATAGAGTACTTTGTCATTCGTCATTCGTACTTCGTACTTCGTGATTGATTCGTCGGATTTCGTCCCGTAGCTGGGCGGCTTCCTCGAATTGTTCGGCGGCGACGGCGGCGGCGAGCTTTTTGCGGAGGATCTCGATTGGGCTTTTGGGTCGGGCGGCCGAGGCACGCTCCTCCGAAGACAAGATATCCTCATGCCAGCGCTCCAGACTGACCAACTCCACACACTCGTCCGCACGGTGACCCTGTTGGTACTCGTCGAGGAAATCCCGGATCGCGTCCATCCCCGACTCGATCACCGGCAACGCCTGCCGGTGTGCCCCCTTCTCGACCAGCGGTGTGGCGACCGACCGGGTGTGCATCATGATCACGTAAGGACGCCACTGGTCGAACTGCAACTTGTGGCGCTCGTCCTCGGTGTGTGCACGGACGAACGCGAACAGCCGGAGGTTCCGCCGGGTGTCGCGGGCACACAGTTCATAACGCTCCAGGTGCCAGAAGCTCAGGTAGCGGTGATAGTACTGGACCGCCTCGCGCCACAGCCGGGCGCAATCCTCATCCTCCAACAGGAAGGCGGCTGAATCGGGATGCGCCGCGTCGTAAGCCCGCTGCTTCTTTTCGTAATAGTTTAGCCACGATTTGCATCCTTTCGGGCGTGCGCCGTCCGGCCGGCCTTCTATCTCCATCTGCAACACGCCCAGGTCGACCCGCAACTGGACCTTCTCTCGGCCGTCGTCCCCCTTGATAATCCGGACTGTAACCTCGTCCGGGTCGAACCGCCAACTCTTCAGAATCTTCGATAGGTCCTGCGACATCGGTTCACCTCTTCGACCAGTTTACAGCAGGAGCGGTGGAATGGGGAGTGGAGAAGCGGCGAGGGGGAGATAGTGGTCAGTGACCACTACCTGCAGTCATTCGCCCGGATCGCGGATTACCGGTTCCATCACCTTCGTGTTGCGATTGACCGCCAGCACTATGGTGCGTTGCTGAACGCCGTCGCTGCTGCTGGCGACCACTGGAAGGACGTGACGGCGGTCGGGTAGCGTGAAACGGACTGCGAAGCTGCCGTCAGGGCGGAGGTGAACCGGCTCACCCCTGAGTGTGACGTGGGCGTCCGGCTCGGTCACTCCGTGAACGATCAACTCGGTGTCCACCTGGAAGT
>JAUWHT010000378.1 GCA_030605745.1 Pirellulales bacterium
AGCCCGACGAAACCTCCGGTCGCATCCGGTTGCACCACGAGGGTCGTTACCCTGCCGGCATTTTCTCTTGACTCCGAGACGTACTCGGCCTTGATATCGCGCAGCAGGCTGCCCGGGAGCCGGCCCGTGTCCTTCGCAAGCAGCACCATCACACGATCGCAGGTGCTGGCCGTTTTCAACACGCTGTTTGGGGTGATATCTGCGCTGCCGGGCGTGGTCACCACCGGGAACGCCCGCTCCGTCAGCTTCTGCCGGATTTGTCCGCCAAGTCCGGCGTTCCGCCGCAACAGGCCGGGGCCGGCCAGCAGATGCACCTTGTGGCCGTTGCGGTTCGTGATGCGGACGCCGTTGAGCAATTCCAAGGGAGCTTCCCTATGCTCGCTGGCCGGCAGCGGCGACCCCTTGGCGCGGAACGCCGCGCCGAGCACGTCGACAATTTCGTTGTCCGCAAACGGGGCCACGGCGTAATAGAATATCCCGTGCTCCCGGTACGCTGCTTCCCATTGGGAAGCAGAAGAAGCAACTACCACAACTTTCACCAACGGCGCCGCAGCGCCCACCCGCCCAACCAACACCGGGCCGACACCGCTGAAGGAAGCCTCGTCGAACAGCAGCACATGATAGTCGGGGCCTTGCACGGCCGAAGCTAATTCGTCCCAGTCCTTTACGACATGCACCCGGCAGCCTAGAAGCTCCAGCCGCTCACACTGGTCGCGGGCAGACGCTTTGTCGGAATTGGCCAAGATCACCCGGCGAGGCTTGCAGTTGTTCCGTTCTTCTTCGACTCGGGTAGTGCAGATGCAGGCAATCCAGCCTTTTCCACATGGATCGTCCAACAGGACGGCTGGATCGTCACTGAGCAATTCGTTCACACCGACGACCACGCCGGAAATCGGCGACGGTACGGTGATCGGTGGCTTGCCGGCAATACTCACACCCATCAGCGGTAAGCCCTGGTAGACCACTTCGCCGATCTGCGGAAGCTCAGCGGCCCGAATGGTCGCCTCTTGCGGATGCGCCAGCACCGCACCGACACAGGCGGACCCATCAATCTCCGGTTGAAGCCAGGACTGGTCGAAGAAAAGGAACTCCCCCGCCTGAAGGGCTTTCAACTCAGCGTCCGGCGACCCGGCAGCTTGACCCTTTCCGCTCGTATCATCACGACGGCCCAACATTCGCCGAACGGCCTGCGTGATTTCCTCTGGTGCGAAGGGCTTGGTGATGTAGTCCGAAGCGCCCAAACGCACCGCCGATGCGGCGTTCGGTATGCTCGGATAGCCGGTCATAATCATCACAGGAATGTCCGGCTTCGTCTCCCGTAACTTCTCGAGGAACTGAATCCCGTCCAGGTGCGGCATCTTGATGTCCAGCAGAATGCCGTCGTAATCTTTTTCCGTGGCGCGGCTCAGTCCCTCACGGGCATCAGTACTTTCCTCCACCTGGAATCCCTGGCGCGAGAAGATGCGTCGGCAGGCCTGACAGATGACGGCCTCGTCATCTACGACCAGCAGTTTTTGATCGCTCGACATGACTTGGCTCCTTGAGTGTCTTATAGGTGAGTGACGCAACGTCCATGCCAATCGGCGAAAGATGACGACGGGAATGCTCCGCAGCAGCCTGCCTTTTCGCTCTAAGGCTTTCGGGCGAAAGGCTTTATCGCCGGGACCACTCGGAACATGATCGCCAAGATCGGCCACACGAGGCGGGCAAATGCGGCCGCAGTCAAGAGAAAAGCGTATGAGCCAGCAGTACAGTGTATGCAACGGACATACACAGAGGCGAGTGCCCTTGCTTGGCCGGCAGGTCAGCACACGTGCGGGACTTTTGGGGACTTGGGCAAGTTAGGGACGCGTCTTGAGCCCCACTTGGTGGCCTGCGGCCGCAAAAACTCGCTCGTTATGCCAATTCCACCTTTTGTGCATCTGGCAATTCGACGATAATCAGTGCCCCATCGTGGTCGGAGACGCCTCCCACAAGGGGTATCACCTCCTAGAACTAAGGGAGTCTGCGGGTGAACATCCTGATAGCCACCAGCGAGGCGGTTCCCTTTGCCAAGACGGGTGGACTGGCCGATGTCTGCGGTGCGCTGCCGGTCGAGTTGGCACGGCTCGGGGCCCGGCCGGCGGTGATACTGCCCGCTTACCGCAAGGTGCACTATTGCGGGCTGCCGATCGAGCGGTTGGGGATCGATTTCATCGTGCCCATCGGCAGCAAGACGGTTGTTGGCCACTTGTTGCAGAGTTCGCTGCCGGGGTGCGACGTGCCGGTCTACCTCGTCCAGCAAGACCAATACTTCGATCGTGACCAGCTCTATGGGGCCGACGGCAAGGACTACATCGACAACTGCGAGCGGTTCGTGTTCTTCTGCCGTGCCGTCTTGGAGGTGATCCGGTTGCTGGACCTGGAAGTGGACGTGATTCACGCCAACGATTGGCAGACCGGATTGGTGGGGGCTTATCTGAAAATCGAGTACCGCAACCTGCCGCGATACGAGCGGATCGGCAGCCTGTTCACCATCCACAACATGGCCTACCAGGGCCGGTTCTGGCACTGGGACATGCTGCTGACAGGGCTGGACTGGAAGTATTTCAATTGGCACGAAATGGAGTTTCACGGTAAGCTGAATCTGCTGAAGGCCGGCCTGGTCTACGCCGATTCGATCAGCACGGTCAGTCCGCGCTATGCCGAGCAGATCCAAAGCAGCCCCTTGGGGTGCGGCCTGGAAGGGGTGTTGCAGCATCGGCATGACGTGCTCTCGGGAATCCTCAACGGGATGGACGCCAATGAATGGGACCCGCAGAGCGATCCCCACCTGGCTGCCAACTACGACTCGCGGAGCGTCGCCCAAGGGAAGGCGGCCTGCAAGGCGGCGCTTCAGGAGGAACTCGGGCTACCCGACGAGCCGCGCGTGCCGCTGGTCGGTTTCATCGGCCGGTTGGCCGAGCAGAAGGGAATCGACCTGGTGGCGGACGTCATCCAGCGTTGGGTGCAAACCAGCGACGTACAGTGGGTAATCCTGGGCACCGGCCAGCCTAAGTACCATCGGTTGTTCGAGACCCTCGCCCGGCGCTTCCCGCAACAGGTCGCCGCCCGACTGGAATTCTCCAATCCGCTGGCCCACCGAATCGAGGCCGGGGCCGACATCTTCCTGATGCCCAGTCGGTACGAGCCGTGTGGGCTGAACCAAATGTACAGCCTTTGCTACGGCACCGTGCCGGTGGTCCGCGCCACCGGCGGGCTGGCCGACACGATCAGCGAAGCCAACGGATTCAGTTTTCAGGAATATAATTCCACGGCCTTAAGCGAAACGCTCCACCAGGCGTGCAACACCTATCGCCGGCCGGAAGCCTGGAGCCGGCTGATCGCCACCGGCATGAGCCAGGATTGGTCGTGGGCCCACAGCGCGCGGCAGTATGTGGAGCTGTACCAGACAACCATTGCCCGAACGGGGTGAATTGAAAACAAAGCCGGACTGCTGCCCGAGGCAAGAATGGCAAACCTGCTGGACGAATGCACGCAACTGTCCAAGATCATCGGGCAATCGATTGTCACAACAAAGGATAATCGCAGCAAGAAGAAGTAAACCTTTCCCGACCAAAACAATTTGCAATTTGCAATTACCAATTTTCGGTAGTGCCTCATGATGTTGGCAAGAAATAGCGGGGTTGTTATGCTATTGCCTCCCCTGTTGCGCCTAAATGTGCTAGCAGCAGTGCGAGGAGGCTGGCGATGGCAAGGAAAGATCGGAGCAACCAGCCCAATGG
>JAUWHT010000450.1 GCA_030605745.1 Pirellulales bacterium
CCCGCGCAGAAATAACTTGATCAATTGGGTGGCACGCCCTGAGGAACGAAGGGCGTGTTGAGCCGGGCGCCCACGCCCTTCGCTGCGCTCAGGGACGTGCCACCCTCGCTCAAACTTGTACAGGTTATTTTTGCGCGGGCCCTTATTTGGCTGAGATCACGGCCAATTCGGTTTCTTCCAGTCCCCACAACTCTGCGGCCAACTGGTCGATGTGGTGCTGGATGCGCTGAAAAGGGGCGCCAGCGGCAACGGCCCGATGTGCCTGCCGGCTGCACGCGGCCAGTTCTTCGTGCCGTGGGTCGTCCGGATCGAATCGCCGCAGCTTGACGAAATCGAGCATTCCCGGCGTGCCGAACCCCTTGCCACCGCAGACGCTGTGCGAGGTGACCAGGAAATTGACGATTGAGCTATTGAGCACCGCGCACACGTAGTGCGCCTCGGCCGTCGAGCCGGCCGCAATCAGCACGCACGTCTCCTGCGGGATCACCGGCCGGGTGCCGAGCACCGGATCGTCGAACTGGCCGATCATGGCCGCATTGATTCGCCGGTCCATTCGCCGCCAGACTACCTTGATCGGGGCCACCGTGTAAGGGCCGACATTGTACATCGAATAAAACGCCTTACTTTCCTGGTATCGCTTGTACGCTGCGCGGGCCTTCAGCACACGGTCGAATTGTTTCAGGTAGTCGTAGGTTTTGGGATAGTCGCGCCGCATTACCGATTCGTCGATACCGGTTCGGGTTCTAACGTCTTGGGCCAAGAGAATATGGGCGGACGGAGCCGCGTGGAATCGGGCCACGTCGGACCAGCGAACCAACGGGTAAAGCAGCCCCGGCTCGATCACCTGCTCGATCACGTCGATGCCGCGGGCGCCCCTTCCGGCGAGGTTTCGCACCAGCACGCCGCCGTCGGTCCTGGCGAGCACCTCGACCCAGTAAACGCCGTTGGCCCCGCCGGTGTTCGCCCCCAACCGGGCCTGATAGTCGGACGGGCCGACCAGCCGCTCCAGTTCGGCCTCTAGCCCTTCCGGCCGTAGGAACCAGGGCGAGCCGGGCCGGGCCGGCTCGATCGGCTCGGCCCGGTAAGTACGCTGGGTAAAGTTTCCATGGTCGCCGGCCGACCACTTTACATACGGCACCGGGTACTGTGTGCGGTTGCCCTTCTCGAGCACAATCGTGCTGGTCCAGTTGGCCGCATCTGGAAACGGTCTTATCGCCACCATGTCGTCCACGCGGAGCACGTTGAGCCAGTCGCCGTCCGGTCCGAGGCGGAATCGGCGGAACCCGTCGCCGGCCCCCTTTGTCTGAAACAGCGTCTGCGTGACAACCATCCCCAGGCGTCCGCGTAGTTTCAGATAGCGGTCGGCGGTGGAGTACATCATCAGCATCGAGAGGTCCTTTTTGCCGCCGCCGTGTCGCCCTTCGCTGCCCGAAAGGGAAAACAGCCCGTAACGCTCCCAGAGCGGTTTGGTTGCCCGGCGATAGTCCACCGGCAGGTTGTCCCAGGCGATCCAAGGCGGGTTGCCCACGATGTAGTCGAACTGTGAATTCAAAGAACCGGTAGACTCCGGCTTATCCAGGATCGAATCGCACAGATACACCGGGATATCCACCTGGCCGGCCTCTGGCAGAAGTTCCCGAATGGCGATTAGGTAGTTCGCCCGGGCGGTGAGCACGGCCGACGGGTTCAAGTCGAAGCCGACCACGTTGGCGAGAATCTTGCGACACAGCTCATCTTTGCGGGAGGCAACTCCGTCGGCTTTGTAGGAGGCGACTCCGTCGGCGACAGCACGGCAACCGGCAAGAATCCGCTCGATGGCCGCCACCAAAAACGTGCCGGAGCCGCAGGCCGGATCGAGCAGCCGCCTGGCCGGATTGCCCGGATAACCAACCTGGTCCAACACGTGGCGGGCGAGCCAGTCGGGCGTGTAGAATTCGCCCAATTCGTGGCGCAGCCGCGCGGGGAACAATTCCTGGTAAAGCTGCCCCAACAGGTCTCTGCCTTGTGAGAGGGTATCAGGATCGTACTCCGCCACCGCTGCGGTCAGTTCGCCGACCAGCGGCTGATCGGTGCACCATGAGAACAGATCGTCGCGGAAGAAGTCCCTGCCGCGGAGTTCCCGAAACCGCCCGACCAGCAGTTTTACCAGCAGGGCGTAGTAAGTGTGCAGTGCAAACAGGATCGCGCGGGGCTTCAATGCGGCAGTCGCAAGCCCGTAGGACTCGGCCAGCCTGGCCACCGCAGCCGACGGCCCGTCTGGATCGCGGCCGCAGGCCGTGCCGAACAACGTGCTCCATTGTCCAAGCGCCGGCGGTTCGGACCGGCAAACGGCTTCGTAGAGCGTGCGGACGCCGTGCCGGGTCAGTTCGGATTTGGCGGAAAAATCCCGGGCGAGTTGCTGTGGGGAAAATGAACTACTCATGATGGCCAATTGTCGATCTCATAAAGCCGCGACCGTTGGTCGCGCCGTGTGAATCATTGTGTAACATGAAACATCGCGACCGCCGGTCGCGGCTTTTTGGTGCCGGCGCGACCACCGGTCGCGGCTTTATGACCATACGCCGGCGATCTTTGTGCCGCAGTTCTTGCATTTGCCGTCTTCCAGATTGACACTGAGCACGCTGTAAATGTTCCGCTCGATGACCGGTTTATGGCAGCCGGGGCAGAAGGTGGTCTCCGCGTCGTCCACCTCGCGGCAGTTGCCCACGTAGACGTAGTGCAGCCCGACCTCCCGGGCGATCGACCGGGCCTCGATGAGCACCTCGACCGGCGTGGGAGGCAGATGCGTTAGCTTGTGGGCCGCATGGAAACGCGAGAAGTGCAGCGGGTAGTCGGGGCCCAGGTTCTCCAGCAGCCACTGGCACATTCGGCGGATCATCGGCGGCTTGTCGGTATAGGTGGGCACGACCAGGTTGGTCACCTCGAACCACACCCCCTCCCGCTTGAGCGTCTTGAGCGTGGCCAGGATCGGCTCGAGCTTGCCGGAGTTCAACTTCTGATAGATGCCGTCGTCGAAGCCCTTCAGGTCGACGTTTGCCGCATCGAGCACCCGGCATAGTTCCACCAGCGGTTCTTGCTGGATGTAGCCGCAGGTGACCCAGACGTTCTTGATGTTTTTCGCTCGGGCCGCGGCAGCCGTATCGACCATGTACTCGAACCAGGCCGTTGGTTCAGAGTACGTGTAAGCGATCGAAGGGCAATCGAAATACTCGGCCAACGCGACCACGTCCTCGGGAAACATGCTCATCCGGTCGGTGTCGCTGCGCGAGACCAAGTGCAGACGCCGGGGGCTGAGCCGCAGCGGATCGCCCCGAGGGTCCTTCGTCTCTTCCGGCTTGCGCTGCGAGATGTCCCAATTCTGGCAATTCAGGCAGCGGAAGCCGCAGCCGGAAGCGGCAATCGAGAAAACGCCCGACTCGGGAATGAAATGGAACAGCGGCTTCTTCTCGATCGGGTCGACGTGAAACGTACACGGATTGCCGTAGGTCATCGTGTACAGCGTGCCGTCCTTGTAGACCTTGTTCCGGCAGCGGCCGCGGTCCTCGGGCTCGAGCAGGCACTCGTTCGGGCAGAGCTTGCACTGGACGTTCTGTCCCAGCTTCAGGTAGTGCCTGGCTTCTTTGACCCAGCCCCGCTTCTGCCACAGTTCCCAGAGCCTTCCCTTGGGGGCGTCGTTCTTGAACACGGCGGCGGCGGTAGCCGACCGTGTCCGGCTGGTGAGGTAGTACACCGCCGCACCGCCACACCCCAGGCACGCCAGCGAAGAGAGGCCGTACTTGAGCACCCGCCGCCGCGAGGTCAGCCCGGGCGCCGCGAGTGGTCCATCATCGAGTGCCTCTCGATTGTTCACTTGCGAGTCTTGGTCTTGATCCATCCCCATCTCCTCAGCGCGAAGTAGATGGTGATCGAAGCGTGCACCACGAACACGGCCACCAACGGCCAGTCGAATATCTGGTGGATGACAAGCGCCGTCTGCAAATCGATCAGCCCGCCGAAGCCGAGTTTGCCGCACAGCGCAAAACCCGTACTAAGATATACTATCATCAAGACCAGCAGCACCCAACCACTAATCCGGGCCGTCTTGATCAGGTAGTAGTGGATGTTCTTCCCGGCCATGATTCTGGCTCCAATCGGAACTGCATGATTCGGGACGGTTGTTTCGTTTAGCCCCGGCGTCTACGCCGGGAAATCTCGGAAGTTGCAGTGGACTTGACAGCCGCTTCGACCACCATCAAAATATCAGGTATTGAGGTTCTTGTCGATGTATGGAGGAGATAGAAATGGCAAAACAATTTAAAATCATCGTCGAGAAACACCCTGACGGGTACGTAGCCTATCCGCTCGGCCTGAAAGGGATAGTTGTTGCCGAAGCATCATCAACCGACGGGCCCGTTCGACGCGGGACTTGACAGAGAAGCAGCGTGAGGATAGGATTTTCTTAGGAGTAGTTTAGCACACGGGGGGGCCTCTTGGGAGTTGGACCTATGACGGAACTGCTGAGCGAGGCTTTTCAGAAAGCATCGCGGCTACCAGACAGCCTGCAAGACGACCTTGCACAAGAACTGCTGGACGAAATAGCGTGGGAGAGCCGCTGGGACAAAACCTTGGCCGAATCGCAGGACAAGGTGGATCGACTTGCGCAGAAGGCTATCGAAGAGTACAAAGCCGGCAGAACGAAGGAAAAAGAAAGATGAAAATTCACGAATTGATTGTCGAGATGAAGCTGCTTGAGCGCCGTTTGACTCTCTATGAAGAGAAGTATGGTGTTCTTAGCGAAGACTTCTACGCGGCACTAATGGCAGGTGAGTTGGAACACTACGATGCTTTCGATGAGACCCGCGCCGATTTCAGCCGGTGGAAGGGGATTTATGAGACATGGCTGCGGCGGAAAGAAGCCTACACCGAGCAAATCCAGCAGCATGAACTGGCTGAAGCCCTGCGTGTTCAGCCTACCTATTGAAGATGACCGAAAATCCCCTCGGGTCGCTGACTAACTACAGCCGTTTTGTGGCCGAGTTGCTGCATCGTCCGATTGTAGAACGTTCCACAGTGGCGGTCTGGTCTGACAGTCCGTGCACAGGTATTGCTGAGGGAGAGGTGTTCTTCGCAAACGGCATTCGACTGCGGCTGAGAGAAGAACTGGATTTCGACGCAGGTTTGATCACGTCGTATGGTTACGAAGTCTATCGGGGCACAGAACGATTGTATTGGTACGATGACTTTCCGCATCCGAAGGATACGGATTTGGCCTCGACATTCCCGCATCACAAGCATCTACCCCCCGACATCAAACACCACCGCATTCCTGCGTCGGAGATGGGTTTCACTCAACCGAATGTTCCCATGCTCATTCGAGAGATTGAAGAACTCCCAAAGGCTTGAGCAACAGCCTGGATTCCTATGAACGGTCACCGCGTGACGTTACCAGAATCACCAGGCCGCTTGCGACGTTCAACCCGGCGGCCAGTAGGCAGACGGCCGGCATGCCCATCGTGGGGATAAGCAGGGTGCTGACCAGTAGGGCGCCCAGGGCGGCGCCGATGTAGTCGGCCGTGTAGAGTCGGGCGGCGGTGGAGGTGACTGCTTGGAAATCGGCCTTGCCGGCCAACGGAAACTCCAGCCCGACGAGCACGGCCAACAGCATGGCCAACAGCGGGATGACCACCTGCGAGGCTACTGCTGCGGGCGTTCCGCCCAGGTGGCCCAGGGCGATCAGCACCAGCGGCATACATGCGGCGTACCCGGCGATGGCCAACTCCAGCCGGACCAGGTCCTTGCGGCTTCGCCGCGGCAGCATCCGGTTCATTGTAAACGAGCCGATCCCAAGGCCCAACATGAACATGGTCACGATCAGACCGACCTGGTGGTAGACGCAGCCGTAAAGGATCTGAAACCCCACCAGCAGCACCACTTCCAGTGCCGAGGCGGCGAAGCCGGTGGTGAAGATTGCCAACGGCACCGGCCGGATCCGCAGTAGATAAATCACTAGCAACAGCAGCAGGCCGCCTTCCAACAGCCCGAAGCGGACCTTGAACTGGCTGATCCAGTAGCGCAGGTTGTAGTAGTACAGCACGGGGCTGAAGTCTTTGTTCACCGCCGCGTGCTCGGAGAGTGCCCGGCGGATGTCAGCCAGCCGGTCGGGCGTGAGCATGGCGCGGAGGTAATCGCGGCCGACCAGTTGGGTTTTGATGCCTGCCTGCTCAAGCCGCTCGGCTACCTCGGCAGTGAGTTCTCCGTCGGAGGCCAGGAAGAAGATACGTCCGCCGGGAATGATTAACACGTTGCGGTAGACCTGTTTGAGCGTCCGATCGGTCGAGGCGATCAGTCGGGCCAGCTCCTTGCTCAGATAGTTTTCGTAGTGTCCCAGCGAAATGCAGAGCACCCCGCCGGGTGTGAGCACGCGGTGGACCTCGTTGAAGAACTCGCGGGTATAGAAGCGGTTGAGCTGCGAGGTGGAAGGGTCGGGCACGTCGACAATCACCACGCCGTAGCGACGCAGCGTCTGCTTGACAAATAGCCGGCCGTCGGTGTTGATCACGTGGATTCGTGGGTCGGCGAGGCTCTCGGGCACGTATTGCCGGGCTACCTTGAGGATCAGCGGATCCAACTCGACGTAATCCACCGCGTCGACGCCGTATTTGAGTATCTCGCGGGCGGTGCCCGAGACGCCGCCGGCGATCAGCAACACCCGCCGGGCGTCGCCGCGCTGTGCCATCGCGTAATGGACCGTTTCTTCGACCTGCTCGACGTTATGCGTAGAGAACAGCGGCACGCCGTTGAGGATGAAGTTGTACTGCCCGGCCGATTCTGTGACCACCAGGCTGCCATAGGGTGAGTTGCCGTTGTAGACAACTCGCCTGCCGACGTACTGGATTTCTCTGGACAGTGTGTCCAGGTCGCAGGTCATGATCAATCCCGCCAGCCCCACCGTAAGGGCCGCCGCGCAGCCGAACAAGATCGGTTTTCTGAACAGCAGGGCCACCAGGCCGGCAAACAGCAGGTTGAGAAATGCCGGGAAATAGAGGATACCGAAATGGTTGAACAGGTAGATCAGCACAAAGCTGAACAGCATCCCGCCCAGCACGTCGCCGATGTTGTCGAGAAAGTACACCTGGCCGATGCTCGATGCGTCTTTTCTCTGGGCCAGCAGCAGACACGCCAGGGTCAGCAGGTACCCGGCAATCAGGCAATAGGGCGCCAGCAGCACGAAGCAGCTTATGACCGTTTCGGTCACGCCCACGGTCGCACCGCGGAGGAACACAACGTTCCGCAGGGTCCGCAGCAGGAACACGTCGGCAATCGGCAGCACGGCGATGAGTATCTGTGCTGCGACCAGCAGGGCCATCGGCCTTTTCAGCCGGGAGGCCGTTCTGCCAAGCGCCGAGCCGATCCCGGTCAGCAGCAGCCAGTTACCCAGCACGACCCCAAAGACCAACTCGTTGCCGGAGAAGACCGTGAGCAGCTCGCGCATCAGCGTAAGCTGGGTAATCAACGCCGAGACGCCCAAACAGCAAACGGCGAGAAACAATACCCACCGTTCAATCTTCAATTTGCAATTTTCAATTCTCAATTTTCAATTTGCAATCTCCGATTCCTTGAATGCTTCGACCTGGTAAACCAGGACGGCGGCCTTCTCGCTCATCCAATCGGGCTTAGCCAGCCCGGCCTTCTGGGCCAGGTGCCCCAAGAAGTCCCGCTTGTCGGTGATTTGGTCCCACACCTGCGGCAAGTAAGTTGCCTGGTGCTGGCCCACTCGCAGCACCACCCCATCAACATTCGGGCGCAGCTTATTGAGCAACTCCTCCGGCGAGCTGAAGTGAAGCTGCTTGGGTACGGTCAGTACACTGACTTCGATCTCGATCTGGTCAAGCTCGTCCGGCTGGACGGGCGGGAATCGGGTGTCGGCCACCGCGGCGTTTGCGGCCGAATGGATGACCGCCTGGCAGAGTGGCCGCTGCGGGAAGATGCTGCCGATACACCCGCGGAGCCGGCTGCCCTTTGTTAGCGTGACGAACACGGCCCTGCGCTGGGTGAGTTTTTTGGGCACGTCGGCGGATACTGGCGGGTCGCCACCTTCGACAACCCGGCTGATTGTCTTGCGTGCCAACTCCAGGAGGAATTTCCGCTGGCCGGGTGAAAACTCGTTCTGACCGGCCGGCTTTGGGGTTTTGGGAGTGTCAGACTCGCCACGGGGATCGTAGAAGACAATCGCCGCGTAGCCCACCACACCCGACTTATCACCCGACGTATCGCCGCTGTTACGGTAGTCGAGCAATTTGGCCTTCCATCCCTTTTTCTTGGCAATATACATCAGGCTCAGGATGGGGTCCTTTCCACACGCTTCCTGCTGCTTCATTCGCTTGATGTCCAGACTACAAATCGCCTTGACACATTGGGTGTCCAACTCCTTGGCCAGTGCGTAGGGGTGGTAATGGCTCAGGTCGGAACTGGCCACCACGATGGTCTTGTTGTCGAGGACCTTCAGCAGCGCCCGGGCGACGGCCTCCGGATCGACCTTGCCGAAGACGACCGGCACGATGCTGAAATCCTTCAGCGTCCTTTGCAGCAGCGGCAATTGGACCTCCAGCGAATGTTCCCAGGTGTGGGGCGTGTCTTCGCCAAACGGTGGCAACTCTTTGGGTGCCTGGCGCCACCAACCGGGCCGGCTGACCTGGCAAGACGGATTGACCACAAACGGCTTCAGCTTGGCCAACTCCGCCGCCTTGGGCGAGAGGGGAATCGTGCCCAGCGGCGTCCGGTATGCATCAACGTCCGGGATCGACGCCCCGGCAAACATCGCGTAATGCGTGGGGGCCAAGATGATCACGGTGTGAATCTTCCGCCCGACCAACTGCTTGTATCCGAATGCGGCCGTCTTGCCCGAGAAACGGTAGCCCGCATGGGGACAAATCAGCCCGCGGAGGTTCTTCAGCGGCTCGGACTCCACGTCCTCCAGGAACTGATCGACCTCCTCGGCCAGTTCCTTCTGATTCGCCGGATAGAACATCCCGGCGACTGCCGGCTGGCGGACCTTCTCGAAGGCCTGCTGCTGTGTAGATTCGTTGTTTGCCTGCTGCCGACTCGGCTGCCGGTTCTGTTCTTGCCGGTCCTGTTGCTGCTGCCAGTCGCCGCAGCCGCCCAATCCAAGGGCGATCAGCACAACGAGGATCACCCGGCCCACGCGCTTCATGGCTTGGCCCTCCAGAAAACAAGGTTGCCCCCGTCTGGATTGTAGCTCTGCGCCGGTTCCGTGTGGAGCCACCCGGTCGCGGTGGATTCCAGAAATCTTGGCGATTTATTGTTGGGCTTTCTTACCGTCGAAAAAATTTTCGCCGGGCGGACTTCGTCGTAATATCTTTCAGCGTAAGCACTTATAGCGATTCCGGTAACTTGGGTTCCAACGAATTCCGGCGATTCTAGGAGCCGCCTATTGGTCAACGAAAACCTCCTTTGCGAGGTGGTGAACGTCGCGTATAATAGATGATCTTATGGGTCAGATTACCGTAGACGAAATACAACGTGATTTGCGGGGATATCTCCAGCGCGTAGAAGCTGGCGAAACCCTGGTCGTTCTACAAGACGACACACCGGTGGCAGAAATTAAACCCGTCGCGTCGGGTTCAAAAACGCTGCGACCGTTCGGGCTCTGCTCGGGAGAATTCGTTGTGCCTGAAAACTTCGATGAACCACTACCTCCCGGCACAGCGTGAACGGCATCTGATTTCCGGTCTCCCACTGGACGAACCAAGCGTATGCTGCCTCGCCAGACTACCAGCAATCCACCGCGATCCGTTTGACCGGATGTTGATTTCACAGGCGATGGAACACGATTTGACAATTGCAACAGTTGACGACGCAATTCGTACTTATCCTGTTCCGGTGCTTGAGTAGGTCAGGAGCAATAGCCGGGACGTAATGAGGGATGGTGGGGGATGATGATGTATGGGGTCTGATAGGATAGATGGTGATGAAGATGGACAGAAAGAAGTACCAGAGAGAAAAAGCCAAAGTGCAAAGTGAAAGCCTGACCCCATTTGCGCAGTGAGCTGGCATTCTCAGGAGATTGCGATAATGGCAGGCTACTACATCAGACGTGGCGAAAAGGTAATCGGTCCTGTTGACCTCGCCAAACTAAAAGAAGCCGCCGCAGCCGGTAACTTACTGCCGACTGACCAGTTGGCAAAGGATGCCGCAGGACCGTGGACTGTGGCCAGTCGCACAACGCTCTTTGCGAAGGAACCGGCTGAACCCCCTCGTCTTAAACCGGCTCCGCAATCGCTCGTGCCCAAAGTTGAACATCCGCCGGTCCAAGATCAACCGGCTAGTAGTAAATATAAGGTAGCGATAGTTGTTCGGGCCACCAATGTATTCATTGCAGCGGTCGGTCGCGGTACGTTAGCTGCCGGTGGTGCGGTGGTGTGTTCACTCTCTACTCGTGCGAAACGGCGGCATGAGTTGAAACTTGCCAAAATTCAGGCCCAAACCTTGGCCGATTCGCAGCGACCGCAGGCTCCCACCACACCTACCGGACCGATCACGTTCACGCCACAAATGGCTCAAACGACAGTGGTGAAGGTGGTCAACCGCGGCGGCTGCTCGGGCTGCTCGGGATGTGGGTTGATCCTTCTGCTGATCATGCTAGGGCGTGCTGGCAGCCGTGCTTTTAGGTATGACAATGTGACAGGGGAAACTTGGGCCGAGTGGCCCCGGGTGATTGCTCACCCGGGGCTCCCACAGATCTCCCGGCGCGCCGGGATGCAGGATTACCGCATCCGGTTTCTCAAGTTACAACTTCGCTTGGGGACGAAAAACGGGACAGGTTCTATTGGCAACTAGCCTATTCCCAGCGTGAACAACACGCAACTCTCCACCGCCACAATTGTCCGTTGGTTAACCGAACCGAGCTTCCGCTGCAAACGTGTCTTGTCCAGCACGCGCAACTGGTGACACAAGATGACCGAATCGCTCCTCAGTCCACCTTCCCCTTGGGCGGTCCGCACACATGATGGCAACGCGGCACGCCGCAAGTTTGTCGTCAAGGGAATCGCAAGCACCGTCGAGGTGAACCGATCCATTGCGTTGTTTTGCAGGATGAGTACCGGCCGAATACCAGCTTGCTCCGAGCCACGAATGGGATTCAGGTCTGCCAACCAAATCTCGCCGCGCGTAATCTTCATCGCGAGTCTTCTGTGAGCAATCCATTACTGTATTCCGCCATCCCTTCCTCAGCCAGGCAGCGGTCTTCCTCTGCAAATTCGCCGTACAGCGAAGCAAACTGAGCTACGTCGACGGGCGGTCTCGCACGCTTGCGCGCTTGGAACTTCAGAAAATCCAGATACTCGGCAGCTTGCTGAAGTTCTGATTCACTGAGGTCCTCCAGCAGTTGGGCTACGTTTTCTTTGACGGACATATCAGATTCTCCACTCATAATATGAGTCTACCACTCAAGTTGGAGTTCGTAAACCCTCAGGACAGAAAAGATACCAGGAGCCGTTGTTGCCTCACACGTGGCCAATTCTTGATCTTGAAATTCGTGGCCTAAATGGTATATTCGATCATGTTCATCTTGGCTGAAGCGCGCAGCAGTGGGAGTTTTGGCAGCAGGCCGGAGGGCGGGGATATTTGCCAAAACTCATCCTCAGCGCGCCGGGGTGTGAAACACACCAGAGAGTGCCGGCGGGACGCCGGCGTTGCAATGTCCAACAATTCGAGCGGCTGTAAAGCGTTGCCACGCCGCGAGTTACCGCGTCGCTCGACAGTAGAAAATTCGTCTTGACAGGCGTTTCGGCAAAGATGGATTGCCGCAGGTCAGTCGCCGCAAGTTGGCATTGGGCAGTAATTTGCGACCGCACGGGGCGGTTGATGGGGATTTATGGACCGGTGAAGCATACGTCCAAAAACACCAACAATTCATAAAACCCCGGAAAATGGCACTTTTCTGATCGAGAAAATGGCGGAAGTGCATGGGAATCGAACCCACCGGCCACACGCTTCACGTGCGGCCCGACGGTTTTGAAGACCGCGGCCACCACCAGGTGTACAAGCACTTCCGTCTTCTTTCTTAGTATATAAGCATAGCTTGCGTCGATTGCTCTTGCCTAGTGGGGGCAGGATTTCTACAATCTTGTTGTTGACGTAAAGCTTCTGGTGGGTTCGAGATACGAGGAACGGATGGCCAGGAAGGTGATCCTCGACGTGGACCCGGGTATCGACGATGCCGTGGCCCTGTGCATGGCTCTGTCCGACCCGCGGCTGGAAGTGCTGGCGGTGACGGCTGTGGGGGGGAATTGCTCGCCGGCCCAGGCCACACGAAATGTCCAGGCGATTATCGAGGAACTCGATCCGCCGCGCTGGCCGCGGCTGGGGGCGGCCTCGGCGCCGGACGACGGGCTGCCAGTCGACGGGCGGCACCTCTGCGGGGTTGACGGCCTGGGGGGTGCCGATTTCGACGTGGCCGAATTGCACCACCTGCACCCTTCCGAAAAGGTCATCTGCGACCAGGTCCGTGCTGCCGGAGAGGGGGCGGTGACGATCATCACCCTGGGGCCGCTGACTAACATTGCTCGGGCCTTCCAACGCGACCCGGAACTGCCGTCGCTGGTAGGGCAGGTGGTGATGATGGGTGGTTCGGTTACAGGGTCGGGCAATATCACTCCGGCCGCCGAGTTCAATATCTACTGCGATCCGCGCTGCGCTCGAGCCGTCTTCCGCTCTCACTCCACCAAGACGCTGATCCCGCTGGACGTGACCAACCGGATCGTGCTGAGCTACGACCTGCTCGGCCGGTTGCCCGACCAGTCGACCAAGGTCGGCCGGTTCCTGCGTAAGCTGCTCCCGCCTGCCTTCCGGAATTATCGTCAGCAGTTTGGCCTGGAGGGCATACACGTACACGACACGGTCGCGCTGACGGCGGTTACCCATCCCGAGTTGTTCACCACGGAGGAGATGGCAGGCGACGTGGAGACAAGCGGCGAGTTGACCACCGGGATGACGATCTTCGACCGCCGCCGCGTGCCCGCCTGGCGACATAATATGGAAGTGGCCGTGGACATGCGGGCCGACCAGGTGATCGACGCGATCCTCCGCAGTCTGACCGGCGTGGGGAGTGGATAGTGGTTAGTGGTTAGTGGTTAGTGGATAGTGGATAGTGGGGAGTGGGTTAGGTGGTCTTTCCCTGGAGTGAGTTCCTCAGCCCGCTTACTATGCGACCAACTTCTGTGGTAAGTGTGATAAGCTCAGATGTTTGCGGTTCGCGTACGTAACCCAGGCGTTGACTTATGAGTATCTGTGTTTCGACCTCCTTAAGGGAACCGTTGGCTATGGCAAGGAAGTTCATGAAATCACGTGTGGTGCTTCGTCCCTGGCCTTCGGCGATATTGGACGGGATAGATACTACTGCCCGACGGAGCTGACTTGTCAGGCCGTAAAGTTCGTGCTTGGGAAAACTTTCACACACGCGATAAACCATTTCTACGAGGTCCATCGCTTTCTGCCACGCGATGAGTTCGCGATAGTCTTTAACAGCCATGAGAATGCGCCTTTCAACAGTTTGATGAATAAGGACCAAGCAACCTCCTATCCACTCCCCACTATCCACTATCCACTATCCACTATCCACTATCCACTATCCACTATCCACTCCCTACCCACCCGGAGTAAGCCGGCTTCGATCGCCGACTTCGACTTTGATGGTAATCTGCTTGCGGTCGCGGAAGATCAGCAGTGGGACCTTTGTGCCCACGCGGGTGAGGCTGACCAGGTTCACCAGGTGGGCGTCGTCCTCGATACGGATCTTATTGAACTGGAGGATCACGTCGCCGACTTGCAGCTTGGCTGCTTCGGCGGGGGTGCCTTTTCTGACGCGTGTGATCCGGGCTCCGACCGGATAGGGCAATCCGATCTCGCCGGCCATTGCGGGGCCGAATTTTGAATCAAGGTCCACGCCCAAGAAAGCCCGAGTGACCTTCCCGTGCTCGATCAACTGCCGGGCGATGATCATAAACATGTTGATCGGAATGGCGAAGCCGATCCCCTCATTGCCGCCCGAGTTGCTGGCAATCGCCGTATTGACACCGATTACCTCTCCGCGGAGGTTAACCAGCGGTCCGCCGCTGTTACCGGGGTTGATCGCGGCGTCCGTCTGAATGAAGTCCTGGAATCGGACGGCCGCGTCGCCCAGTTGCAGGTCGCGCCGGCCCTTAGCACTGATGATGCCGTAGGTGACCGAGTGACTCAGGCCAAACGGGCTGCCCACGGCCAGCACAAAGTCGCCGATCTCCATCCGGTCGCTGTCGCCCAACTCCGCGGCGATCAGGTCCGGTGCCGAGATGCTCATCACCGCGATATCGGTATCCGCATCCTGCCAGACCTTGGCCGGGTGAATCCGGCGTCCATCGGCCAGGTTGATCTTGATTCCTTCGGGTGAAGAGCTGCGGATGACGTGCCGATTGGTCAGCACGTAATTCTTGCCCCCGAACTTGATGATCACTCCAGAGCCGGCCTCCTCGACCTGCCGCCGCTGATCGTAGGAACGACTGGTTCGCCGCGCGGTGTCCGCTTCGATGTGGACCACCGTGGGGCCAATCAGTTTGGCCACGGTCTTGACCACCGCGGTCTGGGCTTCCAACACCCGGGCGTGCTGTTGAAGGGTGCGGTAGAGTTCCGCCCGCTTCTTGGGCGTGACCGCGCCGTCGCGCTGCATTGCGGCTTGTACGGCGTCCTGGGCCGGAACCTCCCGCGGGCCAGCAACGCAAACAAGCACCACCAGGCTCACGCAGGCGATCGCCGGCACGGTCCAACGCATCGGTAACTCCAGCACACGGTGTCAGAGGGTTTTAGAATTGTTATCGTGTGAACTCGGCTGATAGCTGCTGGGCGGCAAATCAAGAAACATCGACTTCGATGTCGTTGATCGACAGGTCGATGTCGCCGGCGGGCGAATCGAGCACGCGGCTCCAGTCCACGTCCGCCGGGGAAGTAGCTCCTTGGCGCTCGGCCTCCCGCTGGCACTTGATGCAGTAGGTAGCGTACGGCAGGGCGTTCAGCCGCGCCATGGGGATGCTGCACCCGCAGCCCTCGCAGATGCCGTAGTGCCCGTTGCGCATCCGCTCCAGGGCGTATTCAATCCGGGCCAGTTCGCGGCTTTCCACTTCCGCCAACTGGGAACTGATCTCGTCCTGGACCGAGTCCAATGCGGCGTCGACCACGTCGCCGGTAGTCTGTGCCTTCAACTCCTTCAGCAGGCTCAAGTCACCGGCCAGGGCCTTTCGCAGTGCGTCGCGCCGGGTAATCAGGACCTGCCGCATGTTCAGGATTGCGTCTTTGCGGCTCATAAGCTTTTCACCTTGGTGTCCGACCCAGGCCGCACTAAGGGATTGCCCCCCCTCAGAATAGCCCTTGGCGAACCCCCCTCTTCTGTAGGACTGTTTGGATTGTTGTTCCGATACGATTTCCGCCGGCGGCGAATCCCCAACTGTTCATTGCCGGGCAGCAACCAAACTATAGTACGCGGATTGCGCCTTGTGGGGTCGAAAAACCTCACCCGCCCCGCCAGCCCCAATTGCACGTCGCTATCGGATAATCGACAAAACCGGCAGAGATATACAGCCGTTTTTCTCCGTTCTCCACAGAATCACTGCCGGCCTCGGGCCCCGATTTTGACCTTTGCGGGAACGTAAGCTAAATGCAGTAGAGGACTTAGTTATGGTTGACAGCGCCGTTGAGCTTCCCACCCTGTTGGATACCGAAACCGGGGACCTGGTTCTGCGGATTTGCGGCACCAACCGCCACGGCCAGATCGTGCGGCTCAGATCGGCCAAGTGTACCATCGGCTCCGCCTCTCGCTGCACGTTGCGACTGCGGGCCCGCGGTGTCGGGTCGGTCCACTGTCTGATCCTCCGTGGCGCCGGTGGCTCGGTGGTCCGACGCTTCTCGCCCGATACCCGGCTCAACGGCCGGGCCTTCAGCAACGCCTTGCTCACCTCCGGCGACCGATTGAGCGTCGGCCCCGTCGAGTTTGAAGTCCTCTCACCGGGCGACAACTTGCAGCACCGCCAACAAGACCAGTCATGGCACGAAACCGAGCAATTGGAAGCCCGGCAAGCCACGCTCGAGGCGGAACAGATCGAGCCGGCCGCAGCCTCCGAGCAGATCGCGCAGCCACAGCCCGAGCCTGAGCCCGAACCACGGGAAGTCTCACCAGACGCATCAGTGGACTTGGACGCTGTGCTTCGCCGGATAGGGGACGCCGGACTGTTGCGCGACGAAGGACTCCAGGAGCAACCGCCTGAAGAGTCGGAGCAGGAACTACCGCAGGACCCCGCCGCAGAGCAGCCTTCGGCACCGCCCGCACCAGTCGCGGATGAAGAAGAATCGGTCGACGACTACATGACACGATTGATGGAACGCCTTCGTACCGGTACCAGCGAACTGAAACAGGGAAGCTACCAGTCGCAGGTCTCCCAGCCGCGCCCGGCCAACGAGCCGGCATCCCAGGCCGCAGCGAAGGCCGGTGCCCAGGCGGACGAGCCGCCTGCGTCGACGCCCGCAGCGCCGCAGCAGCAGAAACCGGCTCAGATATCTCCCCGCGCGGTTGCACCAGAGAAGCACGCCGGCCTATCGGCCATGCGCGAGCTGGCCAACATGTCGGCCCACATTGCCATTAGCCACTACGCCCGGCGACAGACAAAAATCAGCAAGCAAACCAAACTGCTGATCGCGATTGTGGGATTGGTCGGCGGCGTGATACTAACGGCAATGTGGTGGCGGATGGGGACCGGCAATCTGACCTTCTATGCGGCCATGGTCAGCTTCGTCGTGGCCCTGTTCTGGGGCATCCAGTACGTGACGTTGACGTTCGACATGATCCGCCGCAAGTCGGACGAACTCGGCCGGGAACGAGAAAAACACCACGGAGAAGAGCACCACGGAGACACGGAGGACACGGAGAATACAAAGAGATAGTTTAAGCTCCATGGTCTCCGTGTCTCTGTATTGCAAATGCGTGGAGTTTTGCTTTCCTGGCAAACTTTCGCCAATGCTGGTTTTGGGGTTCAGGGTTCAGGGTTCAGAGTTCAGGGTTCAGGACTTTGCTTCCAAGCGTATCCGATTTGACACGAAAATCCTGAACCCTGAACCCTGACCACTTGACTGCTTTGGTTGCGGCCGCAGGCCGGGCCAAGGTGAACCTGGCGTTTCAGAACCCCCGTGCGGCCTTGACGTCGTCGAAGTCGCGCAGGTGGTAGTCGATGCCCACGTAGTCGAGCACTCGGCAGAGTGCCCGCAGGGCGACACCCATGCCGTCCGGTCCGCTGAAACCGCCGAACTGCCCGCCGCCCTTTAGATGCGGCTCCAGGTCGAGGAACACGCCCGGAATGCCGCGTCGGCGGAGCCGCCGCTGAAGCTTCGGCAGCAGCCGGCTGAACTGACGAAGGATTGCCTCGTGTGCGCTGTCGCCCTGGTCGGCCGGCACAAAGTTGGCCAGTGTGTCCTCGTCGATGTGGCCTCCCTTGGCGACCGGCTCGGGATTGTGGTAGTCCTTGATGTGCAGCCAACCCAGGCCCGGGCTCATCGCCTGAAATTGCTCCAACAACTCGGCCGAAGAGTACCCTTGCACGATGATGTTGGCCGCGTCGAAGACCAGCACTATTGCCGGGTGGTTCACCTGGCGGTAGAGATCGGCTAACAGATAGCCGTTCTCGCCTACCAGGTTCGGCTCCACCTCCAGCCCGAATGTCAGGTCCGAGCGGTGGCACGCCTCGGCGATCTGGCCGAGCTGATCGACGGCCTGGGGAAAGTGGTCCCTCGGATCATCCCCCCTCGGGTGGTAGAACGAGAACCCGCGGATCAGCTTGGCTTCGAACGCATGGGCAAGCTCGCAGACCTTCTTCACCTCCCGACTGAGGTACTGCTTGAAAGGGACATAGACGTTGTGTGTTCCGTCGTCGACGTCTTGCAGCTTGACTTTTCCGATGGGCGAGCCGATCGAGGAGACGTTCAGGCCGAACTCGTCTTGCAGGTGGCGGACCTTCTGGATTTCCGCTTTGGTCAGCTTCATCACGTTCTTGATGCCCGTGCCAACATCGATGAATCGGATGCTGTAGTATTGCAAGCCGAGCGCGGCAAAGGCGGCAAACTGCTCGACGGCGGTCTTCTGGTTGGCGGCTTCGTCGGCGAAGCCCGAAAGGATCACGTGGGGATTGGTAGCCATTGGGGGTATCCGTGCTGGGTCAATGGGTCAGAGCGGACAAAACGTTATTGTGCAGTCTTTGGTCGTTTGGGACAAGGGGGTGCGGGAATGCTGAATGATGAATGATGAATGATGAACGAAAAAGAGGCCACTTGGGCTCCCCCTTGTGTTCCCGCCTGGGATGGCTATAATTAGGAAAGTGACAATCCGATGCTCGCCGGCATCCGTAGCGGCACTGTCGGCACCCGTGAGCACTCCGTGTTGGGCCGATTACCCGAAATACCGGGCCGGTCAAGTACGGAGTTTTTTTATTGTGATCGTAATCGAATTGCCCCCAATCGAGGTATGGACTATGGCAATGCAAAAGACGCAAGATTTAACACCTCGGAAGGTCCCAATCGTCCGGACCAAGTACCGCCGGATTGTGACCGAGATCCCGGTGCCCGAGTCGGTCCCAATCCTCGAGAAACTGCGGCGGTACGAGCCGCAGTCGATGGGCGGCCAGCCGCCCGTGCTCTGGGACCGGGCCGAGGCAGTCCAGGTCTACGACCGCTGGGGCAACATGTGGCTCGATTGGTCCTCCGGCGTGCTGGTGACCAACGCCGGGCACTGCCACCCGAAGATCCGCCAGGCGATTCTCGATCAGGTAAACCACGGCCTGTTGCACAACTATTGTTTCCCGTCGGAAATCCGCGCGGAACTGGTCGAGCAACTCGACCGCGTGGCGCCGGAAGGATTGACCAAGACGTTCCTTTTGACCACCGGTTCGGAGGCCTGCGAGTGTGCGATCAAGCTGGCCCGAACCCACGGCCAAAAGATCGGCGGCAACAAGAAGATCGGCATCGTGAGCTTCGAGAACGCCTTCCACGGGCGCACGCTCGGCTCGCAGATGGCCGGCGGGATCCCGGCACTTAAGCAGTGGATCGTCAACCTGGACAAGGACATGTTTCAGGTGCCGTTCCCCGACGGCTTCCGCTGTCGCGACACGAGCTTCGATTTGTTTCTCAAGTCGTTGAAAGAGCAGGGCGTAACGCCTGACATGGTCTCCGGTGTGATGACCGAGACGTATCAGGGCGGCAATGCCAGCTTCGCGCCGGCAGAGTACATCCAGAAGCTCCGCGCGTGGTGCGACGAGCACCGGGTGCTGCTGATCTTCGACGAGGTGCAGGCCGGTTTCGGGCGGACGGGCACATATTGGGGCTTCGAGCACTACGGCGTCGTTCCCGATCTGATCTGCTGCGGCAAGGGTATTGCCAGTGGGATGCCGATCTCGGCGGTGATCGGCCGGCCGGAAATCATGGACCTGTACCCACCCGGCTCGATGACCTCGACTCACACGGGCAACCCGATCTGCGTGGCCGCCGCGTTGGCCAGCCTGCGGGCAATCGAGGAAGAGAACCTTGTGGAAAACACGCGGCAGATGGGCGAGATACTTCAGTCCGAACTGCGTCGTATCGGCCGGCGGTTCCCCGAGCACATCGGCACGGTGCACGGCAAGGGGCTGGTCGCGTCGCTTCATATTGTCAAGCCGGGCGGGATCGAGCCGAATGCCGAGCTGGCCTCGGAGATCGTCCGCCGCTCGGTCGAGAAGGGGTTGCTGATGTTCGCCCCGGTCGGTTACGCCGGCGCGTCGGTGAAGGTCTCCCCGCCGCTAGTGATTGGCGAGGAGGCGCTGCGCGAGAGTATTTCAGTCTTGGAAGAAGCAATTGCAACGGTTTTGTAATAGCACGTAGGGTGGGTGCTTGCACCCACACGATTTGCCATTGTCTGGTTAACGTGGGTGCAAGCACCCACCCTACATCTTGAAGAGGTGTTACGATGAACAAGTTGGATATCGTCATAGTGGGCGGTGGGATGATTACCCACGATCAGATTCTGCCGTCGATCTATCACCTGCAACGGTCCGGCCGGATCGGGAAGATCAGCATCTGTGCGCTCAATTCGCCCCCGCTGCGGGCTCTGGCCGAGTCAGAGCGCTTTGCGGAGGCGTTTCCCGGCCAGCGCTTCGAGCCGTTTCCCGCGCTGGACGAGCCGGACGACAAGATGCACCCCGAGTTGTTCAAGGAAGTAATCAGTTCGATGCAGTCGGGCAACCTGGTGGTGGTGGCCGTGCCAGACCAGTTCCACGACCCGGTGATCCGCGCCGCGCTGGAGCACGATCAGCACGTGCTGACGGTCAAACCGCTAGTGCCCACGTATACTCAGTCGGTTGAGATAGAAGAGTTGGCCCGCAGCAAGGGCCTGTACGTGGGGATCGAGTACCACAAGCGGTTCGACCGGCGATCGCTGGACGCGCGTCAGCAGTACCGCGCCGGGCGCTTCGGGGAGTTCAAATGCGGCGAGGCCAAGATGATCGAGCCGTACTACTATCGCCACTCGAACTTCCAAAACTGGTTCACCAAGGAGAACACCGACCCGTTCACCTACGTCGGCTGCCACTACGTCGACCTGGTCTACTTTATCACCGGTCTGCGGCCGGTCGAGGTTTCAGTCCGGGGTGTCGAGGGTACGTTCCCCAACGGGAAGGTCGGCTACATGTGGTCGGCCGGCCGGGTAGTGTGGGAGAACGGCGCGCTGTTGAGCGTCACCGACGGGTTGGGCTACCCGGACGAAGGCGCCGGCACCAACGACCAGTGCCTGGTGATGTACTGCGAGGGCGACGACTGCGGGGCGATCATCAAGCACAACGACCAGTTCCGCGGGGTCAGCCACGGGTACGTCGACCATGACTCGGGTGCCGCGTTCCGCTACGTCAGCCCCGACTACTTCCGCCTGGTGCCCTGGGAGGGAGATGGCCTGAAACCGGTCGGCTACGGCTACGAGTCGATCGAGGCCAACGTGCTGGCGGCGATGCGCGTCAATGCCGCGACCCATGATATTTCCGCACGGCGGAAGGTCCTGGCCGAAATCGACGATCGCGGCCTGCTGGCCACACCGGCCAATAGCTCGATCAACGAGTTGGTGACCGAGGCGGCCCGCCTGTCGATCACCCAAAACGGCCTGCCCGCGGTTATCGACTACACCGGAACACCCACGGTCCGAATGCGGAGGGAAATTGAAAATTGAAAATTAAGTAACACTTTAGCGGTTTGCAGTGACTTTCGCACAGAAATAGACAATAGCCGGGACGCAACGCGTCGCGGTGATTCACCCGCGGGACGTTGTCCCCCGGCTATTGGACCCGCGAGAATCACGCGAATACTGCATTCCGCTAAATAGTTACCAACCGAGAAAGCGACCGGCATGTCGGCAATTTGGGGCGAACCATACTTGA
>JAUWHT010000311.1 GCA_030605745.1 Pirellulales bacterium
TGTGGTGAACAAGTACTGTACAAGATGCGCGCACGGCGCGCAGAAGTTACAACGATAGACTCTAACCCAATCAAACAACTACTCTACTTAGCCGTTACACCAACCTGCGGAAAATCGGGCAAGCCCGGCGGCTAAACTTCATGCGGTACTGCCGTAGACAATCTTTTGCAGTGCCTGCTTCAATGATAGGGCGCTGCCGGGCTGAATCGCCGTGGACCGGCGTCGTGGAGCCGCTTGCACGGCAGTGGCCGATTGTGCCGGTTGCACGGTCAGGAACAGGACGCCGAAGCCGGTTAGCAGCCCGCCGGCAAGCCCGACGAGCACAATCATCGCCCGGCTGGGACCGACCGGGTTGGCGCCGGTGTCGGGTGTGCCGATGCGGCTTATAAGGCTGGTTGCCTTGGCTCCGGCGTGTGTGGCCCGGGCCTCGGCCAGGTTCTGCTCTGCCCGCTCGACCAGCACGGTCCGGTTTTTCGTTTCGGCTACCAGGTTGGCGTACGGGGCGCGCAGGGCGGCCAGGCCATCCAACCGCTCGGTGGCTTCTGCCAACTGGCCCCGAAGCATCGCCCGCCGATCGCCGCTGATCCGCAACTCGGTCTCGACGCCGCGGATGGCGATTGCCAACTCGTTGTGCATGTGTCGGCCGATTTCTTCTTCGGCCCCTTTGGCGGCCGCGACCAGGGGATGTTCATCCAACATGCGGCCCTTCAGTACGGCAGTATCGAGTTGGGCGTCGACTAGGCCGTCCTTTAGCCGGCGCAAGGCCGGCTGCGAATCGAGCAGCCCGCTCGGCGTGGCCACCAGCCGCCCAGGGTCATCCTGTGCCCCGCGCAACAGGGCGAGCAATTGTTGGTTCGACCGTTCGTCGGCGTGGAGTTGGCGCAGCTCGTTGCGAATCTCCGCAGCGGTTCGGCGAAGTGCGCTGTCGCTTCCGATGGCTTGTTCCAGTGCACGCAACTCGCCCAGATCGCTGCCCACTTGCTTCTCGATCGCCGTAAGACGCGCGGTCGACACATCCAGGTCGGTCTTGGCAAGCTGGACGGTCTTGGCCAACTCGTCGATCATGCTCTGCGCCTTCGCGTCGCGGAGTTGCTGAGAGCGGGCTTGCAACCGCCCACATATCGCGCGGCTCAGAGCGATTGCCCTACTGCGGTCGTGGTCACGAACCCGCAGGTAGAATATCTCGGTCGTGCCGAACTCGGCCCCCTTGGGCGGGACCAGCTTGATCCGCTTGCGGAGCCGTTCGACGGCCTTGGGCGTGGGCCAGGCAATGTTCTTCTTGTGTTTTCGCGGGGGCCCGACTTCTTCGAGCGCAGCGCCCAGCACGTCGCAGCTCCTGGCCAACTCGAGGATCGTCTCCTGGATAATCTTCATCTCGTCGACGTCGCCGAACTTACCGGGCCCAACCTGGTTGTTGGCCGCCTCGTTGCGAACGATCAGCCCCTGCGAGGCCTCCCAGGTAGCCGGACGGAACACCGCATACAGGAGCACCAGTGTGCCCACGACTGCCGCCGGTACCAGCCAGCGCTTGCGGTGGACGGCCAGGATGTGAACTACTTCTCTCGGACTTGGAATCGGTTGCTGTGTGGAGTTCATGTCGCTTGTTCCTCAACTTGGGTGCGGGACGGATTGGATCGGTTGTAGGGCCGATCGGCCGGTGACGCCGTGTTTTCGAGCGTTCCCAGTTGCAAAGTCGGTGCCAACCGGCCGGCCGCAGCGGCTCGTGCCGCCCGGCAGCGTCGAAACCCCAGAAAAGCAAGGATTTGTATCGGTCTGAGCACGGTCGGCCCGCTTGCCACGGCAATCCGTGTGTTGCTTCAAGGCAACGCACCGTTCTCCGGATGCAACACGAGGCCCCAGTGGGCAAAAATCATTTGCATCCGCGCCAATCTGACGGAGAGTTGTATATGTTTAGCGGCCGGGCAAGCCCGGCGGCTAAACAATCTGTTGGACGACAATGCACGTTTGCCGCCTCTCTAACCTTGACGAACTGGCCCCTTACGCGGACCAGTGGGACCGGCTGTCAGCCGGTGTGCCGTTTCGCAGTTGGACATGGCTGTCCACCTGGTGGCGACATTACGGCCAGGACGACAGCAACGGCCGCCGCCGGCGTCGGTTGTATGTTTTGTGTGTCTTCGACCAGACCAACGTGCTCATCGGCCTGGCTCCATGGTACGTGGACCGGTCCGCCACTGCCGGCCGGGTGGTGCGGCCGCTCGGCTCGGGCGAAGTCTGTTCCGACTACCTAAGCGTGCTGTGCCAGCCAGGCATGGAAGATCAGGTTACCCGGGCGCTGGCCGACCGGCTGACCGACGATGCTCACGCCTCGGCGGAAGATATCCATACTCATCAGAACGGCTGGGACCTGCTGGACCTGAGCGACTTCGATGCCAAGGACAATGTCGTCGGCCGATTGATCGAGCAGTTGGCGGACCGGGGAAACACGGTCTATCGCCGGGCAGGCCCCAACTGCTGGCGGATCGAGTTGCCCCGTACCTGGGACGAATACGTGGCCATGGTATCGAAGGGCCATCGCAGGAAACTTCGCCAGCTTCAGCGCAGCGTGTTTGCCGAAGGTCGGGCAGTGCTGCACACGATCGAGCACTTTGGCGAGCTTCCCGCCGCCGTCAATATCCTCGTCGACTTGCACCAGCGGCGATGGCGCTCGCTCGGAGAACCGGGCTGCTTCGCCTCGCCGAGGTTCGATGCTTTCCACCGGGAAGTAATGCCCAAGTTGCTCTGCGGCGGAAACCTGCAACTCCGCTGGCTCGAACTGGACGGCCGACCGGCCGCCGCCGAGTACCATCTGATCGCGGGCGGCGTGATCTACGCCTACCAGTCGGGAATCGATCCGGAACTGCTCGATGAGCAACCCGGCTGGTTGATCACCATGTACACGTTGCGTCGGGCGATCGAGCAGGGTTTTAGGGCGTTCGATCTGCTGCGCGGCGACGAGCCCTACAAGGCCCACTGGCGAGCCAAGCCTTGCCCCAGCCTCAGAGTCCGCGTCGTCCCCGACCGACTGTCTGCCCAACTCCGCAATAACATCTGGCTGACCGGCAGCAAAGTCAAACGGTGGATCAAGGGACGAGGGGCCAGAGGCGAGGTGACAAAAACCCCTAACCCCTGGCCCCAAACCCCTGGCCCCTAATCACCCATGCCCATCTGGAAACAACTCCTGTTGACGCTGTACTACGGCGGCACCCAGCCGGTCCGCTGGTGGAACCACCGGCTGGCTGTACTCGAGGGCCGCGTGCCGGTAATCATATTGCTTTGGCACCGGATTGCCGATGACAGGGCGAACGAGTGGACCGCCTCGAACCGGATGTTCGCCCGGCAGGTCTGGTGGCTAAAGGCCCATTTTGAGCTGATTTCGCTGGAGGAGGCACAGCAGCGGATTCGCCGCGGCGCGAACTATCGACCGTGCGCGAGCATCACCTTCGACGACGGCTACGCGGATAACTGTCGCCAGGCGATCCCGCTGTTGGTCAATGAGGGAATCCCCTGTACGTACTTTGTCACTGTGCGAAACGTGCTCGACGGCGAACCGTTCGCGCACGACGTGGCCTTGGGTAAGCCGTTCGCGCCCAACACGCTGGAAGAGTTGCATGCTATGGCGGCTGCCGGCATCGAGGTCGGCGTACACAGCTATACCCATGCCGACCTGGGGCGGATCAACGATCATCGGCGGCTGCACCGCGAGGTGGTCGCTGCCGGCGAGGAACTACAGCAAGCGCTCGGTCGGCCCGTACGCTACTTCGCGTTTCCATTCGGACAACACGCCAACCTCAGCGGCGAGGCGTTCAAGCTGGCCGACGGTGCCGGCTACGAAGCCATCTGCTCGTCCTACGGTGGCTTGAATTTCCCTGGCGACGACGCCTTCCACCTCCAGCGGCTGGCCGTCGACGACAACATGATCGGCCTGAAGAACTTCGCGACAATCGATCCGCGAAAACTTAATATACCAAGGTTTGCGTACGAAACGACCGCCGCAACAGGCGACCACTACCAGTTGAAGTAGTTTTCGTAAAAAGCCTGATAGCCGGGACGCAACGCGTCGCGGGGATGTGTCCGCGGGACATTGTCCCCCGGCTATTGCCGAGAATTACATGAAAACTTCATTGTCCGACAACCAGCACCCGCCCGCCGTCGCGACGGCCCTGCGCACCGACACGCTGGCCGATAGCGTGCTGATCCTGCTGGGACTGACCGTGGTGCAGCGGTTGGTGGGATTCTGCCGGGCGGTTCTGTTCTGCCGGTGGCTTCAGCCGGAGCAGCTTGGCCAGTGGGACATGGCATTCAGCTTCCTGATTCTGGCCTCGTCGCTGGCGGTGCTGGCCCTGCCCGGTGCGTTCGGACGCTACGTCGAGCGCTTCCGCCGGCAGGGCCAACTGCGGACGTTCCTGCGGCGGACGATCGTGTTGTGTGCGGGCTTGGCCGCGGTGGCGATCGTGCTGATTCATCTGGGCCGGCAGTGGTTCTCGTACTTGATCTTCGGCACCACCGACCAGGCCGAACTGGTTACCCTGCTGGCGGTCAGCATGGCCGCCATGGTTGCCTTCAACTTTCTGACCGAGTTGTTTACCGCGCTGCGCAACGTGCGGGTAGTCTCGTGCATGCAAATGGGGCTGAGCCTGGTCTTTGCCGTGCTGGGAATTTGCCTGCTGCTTACCTGGCAATGCACCGCGACCAGTGTGGTAGTGGCCTACGGCGGGGCCAGCCTGATCACCGCCGTCGGAGCAGCCTGGTGGCTGCGGCGCACCTGGAAGGCCTCGCCGCCGGTGGCCGTGCCGATCACGCATCGCGCGCTGTGGGCAAATATGGCCCCGTTCGCCGCCTGGGTCCTGATCGGCAGCTTGCTGGCCAACCTGTTCGAGATCGCCGACCGCTACATGATCGTCCACTACTCGACCATGCCGGCGGCCGAAGCCCTCGGCCTGGTCGGCAACTACCACAGTTCGCGGGTGGTGCCGCTGCTGCTGGTCTCGATTGCCGTGATGCTGAGCACGATGATCATGCCGCATCTGAGTCACGACTGGGAAGCGGGACACCGTGCCCGGGCGGCCGCCCAATTGCGACTGTTTCTGAAGCTGTTTGGTTTCGCGCTGTCGGCCGCGGCGGTGGCCGTGCTGTTTGCCGCGCCGTTGCTGTTCGGCGTGGCCTTTCAGGGTAAGTTCGCCGGAGGACTGGCCGTGCTGCCATGGACCTTGACCTACTGCACCTGGTTCGGACTGCTGATCGTCGCCCAAAACTACCTGTTGTGCGCCGAAAAGGTACGACTCATAAGCCTGGCGCTGTTGATCGGCTTGGTTGTGAACATCGGATTGAACCTGCTGTTGCTGCCGCGGCTGGGTCTGCTGGGTGCCGTACTGGCCACCACCGCAGCCAACCTGGTCGCGCTGCTGCTGATCTGCACGTTCAACCACATGCTGGGGTTCCACATAGACCGCGGCACCCGGGTGATCCTGGCGCTGCCGCTGGCCGGGTGCCTTGGCCCCTGGGTGGGATTGTTGGTGCTGATCGCCGTCGCCCTGGAAGCGGTCGGCTCCAACCGGCTGCTCTCGCCGGAAGAGAAACGCCAGCTTGCCGAAGGCTGGACAAAATACATGGAAAGGTTCAAGGGTTTGCGATATGCTGTTTCGCCGCAAAAAACCGGTTCTGCTTGAAGACCGCGGTCCGCTGCGGGTGATGTTCGTGATCACCAGTATGCCGGTCGGAGGCGCGGAGACACTGTTGGTCGAGTTGATCCGCCGGCTGGACCGCTCGCGGATTGCGCCCGAGTTGTGCTGCTTGAAGGAGTTGGGTCCGCTGGGCGAGGTGCTGGCCGAAGATGTCCCGACGTTTGCCGGGCTGCTGACCCATAAGTTCGACCTCCGCGTACTGCCTCGATTGATGCGGCTGATGCGGCAGCGGAAGATCGATGCAGTGGTCACAGTCGAGACGGGCGATAAAATGTTTTGGGGTCGCCTGGCCGGATGGCTCACTGGCATGCCGGTCATCTGCTCGGCGCTGCACACGACCGGCTATCCCAACCGCATCGAGCGGCTAAACCGCCTGCTAGCGCCGGTGACCGACGCCTTCATCGCCGTGGCCGAACCGCACGGCCGCTACCTGGCCGAACATGAAGGCTGTCCGGCAGACAAGGTCCGGGTAATCCCCAACGGCGTGGACATCGAGAAGTTCCATCCCCGTTGGCCCAGCCAATCGCTGCGCAAAGAACTTGGACTTGCAAAAGGGGCACCGGTGGCCGGCATCATAGCGGCACTGCGGCCGGAAAAACATCACGAGTTGTTCCTGCGCACCGCCGCGCTGGTCCGCCAGCAATTGCCCGAAGCCCGGTTCCTGATTGTCGGCGACGGCCCCCAGCGCGAGCGGCTCGAGTCGCTCGCCGCCGAGTTGTCACTCGCCGAGTCCGCCAGTTTCCTTGGCACCCGCTCGGATGTACCCGAGTTGCTCGCGCTGATCAACGTGCTGCTTCTAACCTCGCACATGGAGGCCAACCCGGTCTCGATCCTCGAAGCGATGGCCAGCGAAAAGCCGGTGGTAGCCACCCGGGTCGGCTCGATTGAAGAGACGGTAATCGACGGGCAAACCGGCTACCTGGTCCCGCCGGGCGACACACGGGCGCTTGCCCGTCGGGTGGTGGAGCTATTGAGTGATCCCGACCAGGCCGCCGCCATGGGCCGCGCCGCACGCGAGCAGGTCATCGCCCATTGGTCCATCCACCGGATGGTCGAAGGCTACCACAACCTGATCGAGGGCATCTACACGTCGAAGCGCGCCGATCGGCGTTTCCCCGATTGTAAAGCCGCCCCTGTTGGCAGTGGCCCTGCGACGCGTTGCGTCCCGGCTATTATCAAGTAGCCAATTGTCCCCTTTTTCCGTCGTCTCGACTGGCACCCCGCTGTCGGCTGGTGTAGAGTGGTAGGTAGTTGATGACCACTTTGCACCGACGACATCGTAATGAAAATCACCTCGATCCCCCAGATCTACCGGCACGTCAACCGCTGGCGCGAGATACTTGCGGTGCTGAGCAAGTACGAGCTGGCCGCGTGGATCGGTCGGCTGGGGCCTGATTTCGCTAAGGACCTGTTGAAGGCCCGGGGCGGCGCGGCCATCGCCCGGCACTCTTGGGAGACACGCATCCGGCTGGCGATGGCTGAACTGGGGCCCACGTTCATCAAGCTGGGCCAGGTGCTCAGCATCCGGCCCGACCTGGTCGGGGTCGTGCTGGCCGACGAATTGCGACACCTCCAGACGGATGTGCCGGCCGATCCGGCCAAGGTGGTCCGCTCGACGGTCGAAGCGGAGCTGGGCCGGCCGGTGGACGAGCTGTTCGACGAGTTCGACGACCGGGCGATGGCCTCCGCGTCGATCGGCCAGGTACACCGGGCAAAGCTCCCCTCGGGCGAGCCGGTGGTGGTCAAGGTCCAACATGCGGAGATTGAGAGGAAGATCGAGGTCGACCTGGACATACTGGCCGGGCTGGCACAATTGGCCGAGCGGATTCCCGAGTTCCAGAACTACCGGCCCCGGGCGATCGTCTCGGAGTTTCGCCGCGCGTTGCGTCGGGAACTGGATTTCGGCCGCGAAGAACGGAACATGCAGCAGTTCGCCCGCGATTTCCAGGATGATCCGACCGTCCATATCCCCAGCACGTATCCACACCTGTGCACCGGCAGCGTGCTGACGATGGAGTTGATCGAGGGGATCACGCTATTCGAGACTGAGCGGCTGGAGGCGGCCGGGATCGACCGGCGCGAGATCGCTCGACGCGGCGCCAATGTCTGCCTGGAGATGATCTTCGCCAACGGCTTCTATCATGCCGACCCGCACCCGGGCAATCTCCTGGTGATGGACGACCATGTGATCGGGCTGTTGGACTACGGCATGGTGGGCCGGATCGATGAGCAGTTGCACGAGCAGATTGGTGAGATGCTCCTGGCGGTCGGCAATCAGGACGCCGAGCACCTGACGGCCATCATCATGCGAGTCGGGGCGGTCCCGGCCGGGCTGGATCGCTCGGCCCTGAGCATCGACGTGGCCGATTTCGTCGCACATTACGGCGGTCAGCCGCTGGATCGGTTCGATCTGAGCGGCGCACTGAACGAGATGACCGAAATGATCCGGCGGTACAACATCATGCTGCCGGCGCGGATCGCCATGCTTCTGAAAGCGCTGATTACGCTGGAGGGGACCTCTCGGCTGCTCAGTCCGCAGTTCAGCCTGGTCGAGGCGATGGCGCCCTACCGGACTAAAATGCTCTGGCGGCGGTTATCGCCCGGTCGGCAACTCCGCAAGATCCGCCGGCTCTACGCCGAGATGGGGCACCTGGTCGAGGTCCTGCCCCGGGGGATCGTCGAAATCCTCGAACAGGTCCAAAGCGGCAAGTTCGACGTGCACCTGGACCATCGGGGGCTGGAGCCGTCGGTCAATCGGCTGGTGCTGGGGATGCTGGCCAGCGCGTTGTTCCTGGGCTCGGCGTTGATGCTCAGCCGTGGAGTCTCACCGACGTTCAACGTACCTTTCTTGGGTATGAAAAACATCTCCGCGTTGGGGGCGGCCGGTGCTGTGGTCAGCATCGCCCTGGGTTTGCGGTTATGGCGGGCGATCAATAAGTCGGGCCGGCTGGACCGGCGGAAGTGATTGGGGGATTGGGGATTGGGGCGGTGCCATTGTGGTGCGTTGGACTATACCGATTGCGGTAGCAGGCTGTCGACGTCCATTTCAACCCGCGCTACACGAAATCCGGCGGCGTTGATATCGGCGATTGCCGAACGGACCGCCTGATCGAGCGTGTCCGCATCCCGATCGAAGTGAACGAGGGTGATATCGCCCTGGGTAGCAATCGTGGCATCTTTGCAACGCGCGTAAATGGCGTCCATATCTGCCTCATCCGTGATCGCGTCTTGCAGTTGCAAGGTGAAGTCAAACATCGTTGGACCGATAATCCCCGCGGGCATCCACCCGGCAGCGGGGTAACGCTTGCACCAACGCTGGCCGATATGGGTGGACAGGTGTCTGGACCATAGTGTAGATTAAAGAGTTTACTTTAACCATGCCGGTTCCAAGCTAAAGGAGGACTTAGTGGTCAAATTGACGTTGCGTGAACGTGAGTCTATTCAAGAGGCGGTGCGTCGCTTCCGCAAGTTGGTGGAGCGGAGCGGACTGAAAAGAGAGATGCGTCGCCGCGAGTACTACGAGAAGCCCAGCGAGATCAAACGGCGTACCCGGCTGCGTGCCGAACGCCGTGCCCGCCGCAACCGGATGCTGGCCGGTCTCTAGCCCCTCGCCCCTAACCCGCGTTTCTCACCAGGAAATTCACCACGGAGGCACGGAGGGCACGGAGAAACGGCTTTGATTGAAGTTTTGCTTAGGCATTGTAAAAGAATAACTTGACCGAATCGGCAACTGGGTGGCACGTCTCTGAGCAGAGCGAAGGGCGTGTTTTCCCGGCCCCCACGCCCATCACTTCGTTCTGGGCGTGCCACCCAATTGATCGAGTTATTGTGTTACAGCTCCTTACGTCAGACATCAGAGTGTTTTCAATAGTACCATGAAAGAGATTAACCTTTCAATAATCTCCGTGTCCTCCGTACCTCCGTGGTGAGATATCCAGGCTAGCTCCTCGCCCCTTTTCCCGGGTTACGGCTGCTTGCTCAGCGAGAAGATTGGCAGCAGCAGGGCCAAGCCGATGGTACCGACGACCAGGCCCATGATGCTGATCATGATCGGCTCGATCATGCTGGTGGTGGCCTTGATCGAGGTTTCCACTTCGCGGTCATAGTAGGTGCTGACCTTTTCCAGGACCTTGTCGAGCTTGCCGGTTTCTTCTCCGGAGGCGATCATTTGGACCAGGACTCTTGGGAACAGGGGGTTGCCGGTGAGGACCTCGCAGATTCGCTTTCCGCCGGTGACCTCATCCAGGACGTGATCCCAGAGCCTTTCGTAATAGAAGTTGCCCGACACCTCGCCGGCCAGCTTGATCGAATCGATGATCGGCACGCCGCTCTGGAGCATGGTTCCCAGTGTGCGGATGCTTCGGCTGATGGTAACTTTGCGCGACATGGGTCCGATGATGGGCAAGTTGATCTTAACCCAGTCGAGTATTTTTCGGCCCGGCTCGGTTCGCTTGCCATAAAAGAAGCCAACTACCAGGACAATAACTCCGGCAAGCCAGAAATACCAATAGCCGAGCAGCGCATCGGACAGAGACATCATCATCAGTGTGGGCCCCGGCAGATCGGCGCCCTTGGATTTGAACAGCGGGGTGAACTTGGGCAGGATGTAGGTCAGCAGGAAGATCGTCACGCCGAAGGCCAGCACCATCATCACGGCCGGATAGGCCATCGCGGCGCGGACCTTGCCGCGGATTTCGACTTCCTTGCGAAGATAATCGGCAATCCGCTCGAGCATCGGGCCCAGCGTACCGGTGGCCTCGCTGGCCTTGACCAACGACACGTATGTCTTGTCGAACAGATTAGGGTATTTGGCCAGCACGCTGGAGAAGTCCTCGCCGCCCTCGACCGAATCTCTCAGGTCGGTCATCACCTTCCGCAACGTAGGGTTGGGTTCCTGGTCCACGATTCCGCCGAGCGCGGTCGAGAGCGTGATGCCGGTATCGACCATGACAGCCAACTGGTTGGTGATGTAGATGATGTCGTTCTTTGAGACGCGCTTTGGGAACAGGCTGCCCTCGGCCTCTTCAAGTTCGAGCACCTGGAACCCGTCGCGCCGGAGTTGCTGTGTAGCATCCTCCGGGCTGGCGGCCTCGATCGTTCCATCGTGGGTATTACCCAGCGGATCTCTTACACGATATTGGTAGGTCATGGCCGAACCCCTTATTCTCGTATTGCGAAGCCGCAAGCAGCTTACTCTCCACTATCCACTCTCCACTAACCTCCAACGATATGGAATATCTCCTCGACGGTGGTAATTCCCTCGCGGACCTTGCGAAAGCCGTCGTGCCCGAGCGTAATCATCCCCTCTTTGGCGGCAATCTTACGGATGTTTCCGATGGTGGGATCGAGGACGATGGCATCGCGCAACTCGTCGCTGATGGTGAGCAGCTCGTGGACGCCAAGTCGGCCTTTGAATCCGGTGTTACGACAGTTTTGGCACCCGACGCCTTTGTAGAATTCCTCGAACTGGTAGCCCATCTTTTCCAGTGCCTTGCGTACGGTACGGGCGGGTTCGTAGGTCTGGCGGCACTTCGGACAGATGCGGCGGACCAGCCGCTGGGCCAGAACCACGTTCAGTGCGGCCCCGATCAGGTACGGTTCCACGCCCATGTTGATCAGCCGGGTAATTGCCGAGCAGGCGTTGTTGGTATGCAGTGTGCTGAACACAAGGTGGCCGGTAAGCGCGGCCTGGATGGCGGTCCGGGCAGTCTCCTCGTCGCGGATCTCGCCGACCATGATCACGTCGGGGTCCTGGCGCAACAGGGTCCGCAGCGCCTTGGAAAACGTCATTCCGATCTTGCCCTGCACCTGGAACTGGTTGATCAGCGGCAGGTGGTACTCGATCGGGTCCTCCACGGTGCAGACGTTGATTTCCATCGAGCTGACCGAGTTCAGCGCGGCGTACAAGGTGGTGGATTTTCCGCTGCCGGTTGGCCCGGTCGCCAGGACGATCCCGTTGGGGGCCTGAAT
>JAUWHT010000052.1 GCA_030605745.1 Pirellulales bacterium
CCCAAGGGGTCCAAAATTGGAGATCGGCCGACAGAGGGTGCCGACTCGGCCGACTGAGGAGTGAACTGAACAGAAGAGAGTGTAGGGTGGGTGCTTGCAACCAACCCTCTAAAAAAAGACGTGTTAGCGTGGGTGCAAGCACCCACCCAAAGTCGAGCACGCCCGAGTTGCCCCGGCGTGCATTGTCGGCTAAGAGTTGCCGCGGCCGCCCAAGACCTACCCCCCCCCCATTAGGTGGGTTGTCGGGTACGCTCCACGCATTGATGTCCCGGTGCAGCGGGCATCATCGCCAAGCGTACCAAGACGCTGGATGGGGCAGAGGATAGTGGAGACTTTCATCATGCGGCTATTTTACCAGATTGTATTCCAGGTGTCAAGCAATTTGTAACACCGGCGTCCAGCCGGCACAACACAGCCGGCGAGACGCCGGCCAATACAGCCGGCGGGACGCCGGCGTTACATGCGATGCTAGCACAACAACCGATTATACTCATTCCTGCAGCCCTGTCAACCGCCAAAATCGAAAAATCGAAAACGGGGCAGTGGATGGCCGGAACTCTGATCATGCAACTATTTTACCAAACCGTGTTTTCCTCGTCAAGCACCTGGGCACCACGGCTTTTTCAACCATGACACAGGCTATTCTACCAAATCGTGTTTTCCTCGTCAAGCACCTGGATTGTACCGCCGGCGTCTCGCCAGCACAACACGGCCGGCGGGACGCCAGCGTTACTAGCACACGTGTCAATTATACTCATCCCTACAACCGTGTCAACACCCAGAATCCAGAATCGGCGGAATTGGTTGGAAGCCAAGTTGCCGGAATCGCTGTAAGTGCTTATGCTGAAGGACATTACGACGAAATCTGCTGGCCGGGATTCGGGCTGGACACTTTGGCAAATGAGACTTGCACAATCCTTACCAGGGATTAGGGGCTCGGGATATAGGGGTGTTCAGTGCAATCCTCCAGCCCCGAATCCCGAGCCCCGAGCCCCCTATTTGACTTCCTGCAATCTGCGTGGGATACTGAGTTGAATGCTGTTGAACGTATGGTAGAGCCATGGGACTTAGCGTTCTTAAAATTGAAGTTGGCAATCCGGCCGATCCGGAAGTTACGCAGAAGGTCAAGCTGCTGATCGATTCCGGGGCGATCTATTCGGTAGTGCCCGCACCGATCCTGGAAAGCCTGGGGATCAAGCCGCTGGTGGAAGAGACTTTCCGGCTGGCCGACGGCTCGGAAATCGTGCGCAAGAAGGGCGGTGCCTTGTTCAAGCATGAGGGTCGCATCGGGGTGGCCGACGTGATCTTCGGTGAAGAAGACGACAGTCCGCTGCTGGGTGCGTTCACTCTGGAAGCGTTGGGATTGTCGCTCGATCCGCTGAAGCGGGAACTAAAGCCGCTGCCAATGATTCTGGCCGGCTATCCGCCCGGCTGAGAGGGAAAAGGGAAAAAAGGGGAAAGGGGAAAAGGGGGCATTCTACTTTTTGCTTCTCGAACTCGGAAGGTCGAAGCCATGCCGATTCACGATTGGGCGCGTGTGGGCGCCGGCATCTTTCATCATTTCCACCACGAGTGGATTTCGACGATCAGCAGTGCCCTGAACGCCGGCCTGCTGCCCCCGGATTATTATGCCCTGGCCGAGCAGATCGCCGGCGGCTTCGGCCCGGATGTCCTGACCCTGGAGAGTGTCCGCAGCGAACCGGCGCGATCGGGTGATGAGGAAACGACCAGTGCGGGTCCAAGCGACGGCGGCATTGCCGTGGCCACCGCCCCGCCCAAGGTCCGCTTCACCGCCACGGCTGAGATGGAGCAGTACGCGCACAAGCGCAGCCGCATCGCCGTGCGCCACACCAGCGGCGATCGGGTTGTGGCGATGCTGGAGATCGTTTCTCCTGGCAATAAAGCAAGTCGACATGCCCTGCGGTCGCTCGTCGAGAAAGCGGTGGAGTTGCTCGAGGCGGGCATCCATCTGCTCGTTGTCGATCTGTTCCCGCCGGGGACGTTTGATCCCCAGGGCATCCACTCGGCCATCTGGTCGGAGATCGGCGAGGAGGAGTTCCAACTGCCGCGGGACCAACCGTTGACGCTGGTCGCCTATTCGGCGGGCGAATTGAAGCAGGCATTCATCGAACCGGTTGCGGCGGGCGACCTGCTGCCGGACATGCCGCTGTTCCTCGAACCGGATCGCTATGTTCCCGTGCCTTTGGAAGCGTCCTACAACCGCGCTTTCGATGCCGTGCCGAAACGTTGGCAACAGGAACTACTGTACTAACGGCAGCGGACCAGCTAGTAGAGCGTATTCGTCTAGCGGCGAGGTGTCGCCGGAGAGGATTTGCCGGCAATTCATTTGCAAGACCGGCGTCTCGCGGCTGATGAATCGCCGGGCGACTCGCTTCTTGCGATTGTTGACTGCGCCTTGGCCTAAGAGCAAATGGCCGATAATGACGGCAATGGCCGCGTCGACTAGCCGGCGGCCTGACAGGTCGAGGTACGAGGTCCCCTGTCTTTTGACGAACTCGATCGCTTCGAGCACGTGCTTCTTGCCCTCGATGAGTTCTTGTTTCAGTTCTTCGAGCAGCGGGTCGTTGTACTGCTTCTTGTCGTAGTCGGCGGTCCAGGTCTCGAAGGTGCTGGAGGAAACGCTGCGGACGGCCGCCAGGATCTGTAACTGGCTGGTGCCTTCGTAGATGGTGGTGATCCGGGCGTCGCGCAGGTATCGTTCGGCCGCGTAGTCCTTCATGTATCCCGAGCCGCCGAGCACTTGGACCGTCGTATCGGCCACCTTGCAGCACATCTCCGAGCAATAGTACTTGCTCATCGGCGTGAGCATGGCGTTTAGCCGCTTAAGCGCTCGTGAGAGTTGCTTCCGCCGTTTCTTTTCTTGCTTATCCAGCTCGGTACTCCATTCTAATACGCGGAGGTTGTTGTTTTCGTGGTCGCAGATATGGCTGGTTTCGTAGGTCAGCGCCCGGGCGGCCTCGATGTTGATCTTCATGTCGGTGACCATTTCGGCCACGGCGGGCAGCCGCTCGATCGGCCCGCCGAACTGGTGCCGGGTGTGGGCGTATGTGCGTGCCAGTCGGTAGGCGGCCTCGGCCACGCCCAGCGATTGAGCGGCGATGCTTACCCGGGCGCCGTTCATCAGCGCCAGCACGTAGGTGATCAGGCCCCGCTGCCGCTCGCCGATCAGCCGGGCCGGCGCGTTTTCGTAGACCAGCTCGCAGGTAGGCGAGCCGTGGATGCCCAGCTTGTCCTCCAGGTGACGCACCTTGATGTGTTGGCTCCGCTCGGAGATGAACAGGCTTAAGCCCCGGCCGTCGGCGATCTCCGGCTCGCTGCGTGCCAAGGTCAGCAGTATCTCGCCGCAGCCGTTGGTGATGAACCGCTTCACGCCGTTGAGGTACCAGTTCCCCTGCTCGTCCTGATCTGCCCGCAGCCGCACCGCTTGCAGATCGCTGCCGGCGTCAGGTTCGGTAAGCACCATCGCGCCGGTTACTTCACCCTGGGCGAAACGCGGCAGCACCTCGTCCTTAATCTGGTCGCTGGCAAAGGCGTAGACCGTCTCGCCGATCCCCTGCAGGCCGAACAGGTTCATCAGCGAGCAATCGGCCCGGCTGATAATCTCGGTGGCCATAGTGTAGATCAGGTTGGGGCAGTTCAGCCCGCCGTACTTGTAGGGCAAGGTGAATCCCATCATGTCGGCCTGTGTCAGCCGATCGAGGTTCTGCCGCACCAGCGGATGATAGGTGACCGTGCCGTCCTCATTAAGCGTGTTTCCCTCGCGATCGATCTGCTCAGCATTTGGAGCGATCATATCGCCGGCCACCTGCCCGATGATCTCCAGGATCCGGCGGTAGTTATCGACCGCGTCGGCCTCGTCCCGCGGCGCATAGTCGCACCGGCCGTCGCCCGTATCCGTGAACCCATCTTCCTGGAGCCCGGCCAACCCGGCCAGGTCGATATGCTCGAAGAGGAACTGAATGTCCGCGTTATCTGTGAAGAAGTTGGCCATTTCACGCTTTCTCCCTGATCGCCTTAACCATCATGGGGATGACCTTCTTGAAATCGCCGACGATGCCGTATTGTGCGATCGAGAGGATGGGTGCATCGGGATCGGTGTTGATAGCGATGATCTTGGCCGATTCTTCCATGCCGGCCCGGTGCTGAACGGCGCCGCTTATGCCCACGGCGATGTACAGTGCCGGACGGACGGTGGTGCCGGTCTGACCGACCTGATGTTCCTTACCGATGTATCCGCTGTCGACGGCCGCCCGGCTGGCGCCGACCGCCCCACCGACCACCCCGGCCAGTTGGTGGATCAATTGGAAGTTATCCTTGCTGCCCACACCGCCGCCGCCGGCCACGATTACCCGGGCGCCCTTCAGATTGACTGTGCGCGGCTCGATGTGCCGCTCGATCAGCTTCAGGGCCAGGCTGGCCGGGTCGATTTCGACCTTTTCCTGGACTACCTTTCCGGTACGTTTTTCGTCGGGCGACTTCAGCGGCATCACGCCCTCGCGGACGGTGGCCATCTGGGGCCATTGGTCGAAGTTGACGATGGTGGCGATGATATTGCCGCCGAACGCGGGCCGGATCTGCAGCATCAGGTTCTTGTGCTCGATCTTGGTCTTCGGATCGGTAACGTCACTGATCTCCAGCCCCGTGCAATCGGCCGTCAGCCCTGCCCGCATCTTCGAAGCCACCCGGGGTGCCAGATCCCGCCCCAGCGGTGTCGCTCCGTAGATCACGATCTGCGGCCGGT
>JAUWHT010000056.1 GCA_030605745.1 Pirellulales bacterium
GAACCGATAGACAGTTCGTAACGCCCGCCCGGCCCGCCTCAAGAGCGTCGCCTGCGACCCTCGATACCCCCCACTCGCGTTTCTAACCTCCTCTTCCCCGCGCCACCCCCCGCAGACGGGTTCGGCGAATGTTTACCGGCTGGCGTGCCTAACTCTTTAGTGCGTAATGACTTGTGCTGCCATCGTGCCCTCCGGCAGCGGGTTGCCCTGGCCTTGTGGGACTGGCAATCGCCGGCTGGGTCCGCTATAATTAATTCGTGTTTCATGCCAAAAGTAAGGGAAAATGCTATGCCTTCGGATTTGGACCTGAATCCTCACGGGATCACCGTGACACGAGTATTGCGGAACCCGTCGCCGGCCCGGCTGTATGAAGACGGCATCATGCGGGAACAGGCGGCGATTACCTCGACCGGCGCACTTTCGACCAGTTCGGGCGAAAAGACCGGGCGCAGCCCCAAGGACAAGCGGATCGTCGAGCACCCGGACAGCTCCGCCAACATCTGGTGGGGCAGTGTGAACATGAAGATCGACGAAGAGACCTTCATGCTCAACCGCACCCGGGCGATCGACTACCTGAATACCCTAAAATTCCTCTACGTAGTCGACGGGTTTGCCGGCTGGCATCCGAGGTACCGGATCAAGGTACGGGTGATCTGCGAGCGGGCGTACCATGCGTTGTTCATGCACAACATGCTGGTCCGCCCCACGCCCGAGGAGTTGTTGGACTTCGGCCAGCCGGATTACGTGATCTACAACGCGGGGCAGTTTCCGGCCAACCCCAGCTCGCCGGCAGTCGATTCGCCCACCAGCGTGAACATCAGTTTCGAGCGGGGTGAGTTTGTGATCCTGGGGACCCAGTACGCCGGGGAGATGAAAAAGGGCGTGTTCACGATCATGAACTACCTGATGCCCAAGCAGGGCGTGCTCTCAATGCACTGCTCGGCCAATGAGGGCCCCGACAGGGACGTCTCGCTGTTTTTCGGGCTTTCCGGGACCGGTAAGACCACGCTGTCGACTGAACCGCAACGGCTATTGATCGGCGACGACGAGCACTGCTGGACCGACGATGGAATCTTCAACATCGAGGGCGGGTGCTATGCCAAGAGCATACACCTCTCCTCAAAGAGCGAACCGGAGATTTACGGCGCCATCCGCTTCGGCACCGTGCTGGAGAACGCCGTCTACGACGACCGCACCAGGGAAGTCGATTACGGCGACGCCTCGCTGACCGAGAACACCCGGGCATCCTACCCGATCGAGTACATCCCCAGTGCCAAGGTCCCCTGTTTCTGCGGCCATCCGAAGAACATCATCCTGCTGACCTGCGACGCCTTCGGGGTGCTGCCGCCGGTCAGTCGGCTGACGCCGGCCCAGGCGATGTATCACTTCATCAGCGGTTACACGGCACTGGTGGCGGGTACCGAGGTCGGGGTGACCGATCCGGAGCCCAATTTCTCTGCCTGCTTCGGGGCTGCCTTCCTCGTCTGGCATCCGACCAAGTACGCACACATGCTGGCAGAGCGGATGCAGAAGCACGGTTCGCGGGCATGGTTGGTGAACACCGGCTGGTCCGGTGGCCCGTTCGGCGTCGGCGAGCGAATGTCGATCGACCATACCCGGAAGATCATCGACGCTATTCACACCGGCGAGTTGGCCGAATGCCCCACCACCGAGGATCCGTTGTTCGGCCTGCAAATCCCCACACGATGTTCCGGAGTGCCCAACGAGGCGTTGATCCCCAAAAACACCTGGAAGGACAAGAAAGCCTACGACCGAGCGGCAAAGAAGCTGGCGCGGCTCTTCTGCGAGAACTTCGAACATTACGCCGACGTGTCCAGTGAAGACATCCGGGCCGCCGGACCACGGTGTCAGGAAGGATGAAGGGTGAATCCCTAATCCCTAATCCCTAATCCCTCGCCCCTATGACCGTAGAAGCCCCTGAGCGAGTCCGCCATTTGCCCGAGGCGCTGTTGCCGATGCGTGAGCGTCTGCTGGCCAACCTGGTGATGATTGCGCAAATTCCCTCTCCCGGTGGCGAGGAGGGTCAGCGGGTTCGCTTTCTGTTGGACCGGTTTGCGGAGGCGGGGGTGGGCGACGCGGCGGCCGACGAGGTGGGCAACGCGGTGGGACGACTGCACGGAAAAACGGGGAACCGTAACATCCTCTTGGTCTCACACTTAGACACTATCGTACCCGCCACGCTGGACCACAACGTTACCGTCGAGGCGGATCGGGTGATTGGCCCTGCCGTGGGCGACAACGCCCTGGGCGCCGCCATCGTCTCCATGATGCCGGCCGTGCTGGAGCACCTGGAAATCGAGCTGGACTCCGACCTGATCCTGTTGGGTTCGACCAGTTCGGTGGGCCGGGGTAACCACGCGGGGCTCCGCTTCTTCCTCGATCATCTGCCCGGAAAGGTCGATTGCGGAATCTGCATCGAAGGGATGCAACTGGGACGTCTGAATTTCTTCTCCATCGGTACCGCTCGCGGTGATATCACCTGCGACGTCCACCCGGAACCCTCCCGAAGCTACGGCACCGAAAGCGCCCTGGTGGTAATCAATCACATCGTCAACCGCATCCTGGGAATCTCTGTCCCGAGCCGACCATACACGGTGATTCGGATGGGGAAGATTCGCGCAGGGGTGGCCTACGACATCGAGCCTGATCATGCCGAATTGGGTGTGGAGATCGTCAGCCACAGTGACGAGATGATCGACCAGATCCAGCACCAGGTCGAGGACATCGTCTCGGAGATGTCGGCCCGGCACGCGGTAGACGCGCACCTGGACCTGTTCTTCAAGACCCGGGCCGGCGGGATCTCGTTCTCACATCCGCTGGTCAAGCAAGTCCTGGAAGTTATGCACTCGCTGGGCATCGAACCCGACCAGGGCCACAGCCCCTCGGAACTCTCGGAACTGATCGCCCGAGAAATCCCGGCGGTCACCCTGGGGATCAGCCGCGGAGTAAAGAGCCGCAAGAAGAGCCCCGACTACGTGCTGATCGATCCGATTCTCGCCGGCGTCGCCCAGCTTGTGGGTGTGATCCTGGCGATCGACGAGGGGGCCTGCGATGAAGTCTGAGCAATGGCTGGCCGAGCGAACGTTTCACCACTCGAATTTCTGGGACATCAAGTGGCTGGTGGAAGAGAAACAGCGCCAGGGACTGCGCATCTCGCTCTGTCTGCCCACGCTCAACGAAGAGAAGACCATCGGCCAGGAAATCATAATCCTCAAGGCGGAACTGGCCGACCGCTATCCGCTCTTGGATGAGATTGCGGTGATCGACTCCGGCAGCACCGACCGGACCTGCGAGATCGCCGCCAGCTTCGGGGCCGACGTGTATGTTTCCTCTGAGCAGCTTGTCGAGTGCGGCACCCATCGCGGCAAGGGCGAAAACCTGTGGAAAGCCCTGTACGTGCTGGGGGGCGACATCATCGTCTATGTCGATACCGACATCAGAAACATCCATCCGCGGTTCGTCTACGGGCTGGTCGGCCCGTTGATCCGGGACCCCGGGGTGCATTACGTCAAGGCGTTTTACGACCGCCCGCTGGCCTACTCCGGCGGCCTGCGCCCCACCGGCGGCGGCCGGGTGACCGAGATACTCATCCGGCCCCTGTTCAGCCTGTTCTATCCCGATTTGGCGGCCATCCTTCAGCCGCTATCGGGTGAATACGCCGGGCGGCGGTCGATCCTCGAACAGATCCCCTTCCCCGTCGGATATGGCGTGGAAACCGCCATGCTAATCGACATCTACGAACGGCTCGGCCTGAACGCCTTTGCCCAGACCGACCTGGACCGGCGGATACATCGCAACCAGGAAACGGTCGCCCTGGGCCGGATGGCCTTCGGCGTGCTGCGAACTTTCATGAAGCGGCTGAAACGCGAAGACCTGGTCCAGTTCCAGAACGAACTACCCAGCATCATGCGGCAATACGAGGTCGGCGACGGAAGCTACCGGCAGATCGAATACGAAATCGAGGAAATCGAACGCCAACCGATGATCGAAGTAGAGGCCTATCGCCACAAGTTCCACCCGGAAGGATAGCCGGCGTAGTACTCGCATGTTTAGCCGCCGCGTCCACGCGGCGCAAGCCACTGACGAGCTCGCAGCGCAAATAAGGAGAGAAAAAATGGCTTTCGACGAAGTCTTCAAGAAAAAGCGGCAAGACATTCTGCGCATTGCTGCACGACACGGCACGCGCCACGTACGTGTCTTTGGCTCGGTGGCGCGTGGTCAGGCGGAATCGGATAGCGACATCGATTTCTTGGTGCGGCTTGAACCAGGTTTCACCTTGCTTGGCCACGCCGCCCTGGTACGCGAGTTGGAAGCATTGCTCGGCCGCAAAGTCGACGTGGTCAGTGACCGCGGCCTGCGCCCAAGAATCCGAGACCGAGTCCTGCAGGAGGCCCTGCCGCTACGAGAAATACATCCAAATCGTCGGCGAAGCTGCTGCCCAGCTTTCGCAGACGCTACGCCAGCAGCATCCGAGCATACCGTGGACGGATATCATCTCTATGCGGAATGTCCTCGTCCACCACTACTTCGGAATCGATTTCAATGAGATTTGGGGCACGGTGACTATTGACCTGCCAGATCTCAAACGCAACGTCGACGCAATACTGCAAGAGTTACCGGAAGATACGTGAACCTCGCCATCCTCCATTATCACCTGAACCGCGGCGGCGTCACCCGGGTGATCGAAAACCAGCTTGCGGCGCTCGATGCTGTGCTCCGGCCGGGCGAGCGGTGGCGCGTGGCACTGCTGTTTGGCGGACGACGCAACGACTGGCCCGAGGATCTACCCGAAAAACTCCAGGTGATCCGGCTCAGCCTGCACGAGGTGCCGGAACTGGATTACGACGACCAGTGTGAACAGTCGCGCGCCGGCGGGCCGGATAAGTTGGCCGGGCGGCTGGCCGAGTTGTTTGCGCGGATCGGGTTCACCCCGCAGGAAACCGTGCTGCACGTTCACAATCATTCGCTGGGCAAGAACGTATCTCTGCCGGCGAGCTTGGCGCGGCTGGCCGGCCGGGGGTATCCGCTTCTGCTGCAGATTCACGATTTTGCCGAGGATTTTCGGCCGGCTAACTACCGCCGAATCCGCGATGCCGGGGTTGCCGGGGCACTCTACCCGCAGGCGCCGCACATCCACTACGCAGTGCTCAACGGCCGCGACTACGAGATTCTGCAAGCGGCCGGTGTGGATGTCGGTCGTCTGTACCGGCTGCCCAACCCGGTGCCGGAGATGGATCACCTGCCGCCCCGGCCGGAAGCCCGGCGTCTGCTGGCCGATCGGTTCGGCATCGGCGAGCAGGAACAGTTTGTGCTCTATCCGGTCCGCTGCATCCGGCGGAAGAACGTGGGCGAGGCCCTGCTCTATTCGGCGTTGGCCCCGCCGGGTACGGTGGTGGGCCTGACACTGCCGCCGCTGAACCCGGCCGAGCTGCCGATCTACCAAAGCTGGAAGCAACTGGCCGCCGAGTTGGACTTGCCAGTTTGCTTCGAGTTGGGCGCACCCGGCGGGCTGAGCTTCGCCGAGAACCTGGCCGCCGCCGACCTGATCCTGACCACCAGCCTGGCCGAAGGGTTCGGCATGGTGTTCCTCGAATCGTGGCTGGCCGGCCGACCGCTTCTCGGACGCGATCTGCCCGAGGTCACCCGCGATTTCATCAAAATGGGCCTGAAGCTCGATTGGCTGCGGCCACAGCTCGACATCCCGCTGGATTGGGTCGGCGCCGACACCTTCCGCCAAAATCTGTTGGCCGCCTATCGCCGCACCCTCGAAGCCTACGACCGCGAGGAGCCGAAAGACCTGGTCGAGCAGCTTGATGCCAAGATCAACGAGGGAAAAGTCGATTTCGGCGACCTGGACGAAACGCTCCAGCAGCAAGTGCTGCGGACCGTCTGCGGCAGCGAGAAGAACCGCCGCCGTGCACTGCAATGCAACCCATGGATCGAGCGCTCGCTGTCGGTCCGGCGCGATGAGGTTTGTGAGCTAATTACCGAGAATGCCCGGGCCATCGGGCAGCACTTCTCTCACCAGCCCAGCGGCCAGCGGCTGCTGCAGACGTACCGACAGGTAGCGGCCAGCCCCCACGATGGCCAACCGCAGCCCTTACCGCACGCCGAGCGGATCCTCGACCGATTCGTCAACCCGACCCGATTCCGCCCACTACGAGGTCAGAGCTTCGTTAGTCGTTAAGCCGTTGACAAATCTCCCGCACCGACTATACTTATTCTTTGTATCGTCCTCCTGGCCATTGGTATGAGCAGGGAGCCGGCAACGGTTCCGCCGAGATTTTGGAGTAAAACATGGAAAACACGATGACTTTTGGAGAGGTGTTGGAAGCTACTGACAAATTGTCTCTTGAAGAGCAGGAGACGTTGGTAGATACTCTGCGTCGACGCATGATAGAGCATCGACGCACGGAGTTAGCCAAAGACATTCAGGATGCTCAGCAGGAGTTTCAGGAGGGACGCTGTCGGGCAGTAACTCCAAGTGAACTTATGAAGGAAATATCGTCGTGAAACGGATGTTGCTTCGATCCAGTTCTTTTTGTTCAGTTTACGGTCGAGACAATGCCACGTCCAAGAAAACCGTATCAAGGGAGAAGTAAAAATGCCACCAACGACTAGCGAATCTCCGACCGCAAGAGTCCCCGTTCCGCAGACGGCGTTGAAATACGAAGCTGAAGTCCATGAGGGCGGGCGAGTGGAACTGACTGTCCCGTTTTCGCCCGGTGCAAGGGTTGCCGTGTTCGTGATTGAAGAATCGTTCGAAGCCACGCACGATTTAGTATCCGCGGCACAAAGCAGCCTCGACTTCTGGGACAATCCTTACGACGACGAGGATTGGAACAATGCCTGACCAGGGCGACATTGTCCTTATTCCAGTGCCGATACACTGGATCGCGTTCGCACTATGCTGCAAAATCTTATTGCAGAACAGACATGACCTCGACAATAAACGTTTCCCATCCATTGACATCAGCGGGGAGCCGGTAACGCTTCCGCCGCGCGGCGCAGCCCGACGGCATCGCGTTGGTAACGGAAGATGAAAAATGCCACTAACGACTGACGAAGCTCCGACCCCAAGAGTCTCTCTAAGAACGTGTTTTGAAATTCCTGGAGAATCGTCTTCCAGCAACAAAAGGCCGGATTCAACCTCCTGCTAGCACTCTCAAAACCTACCAGTTCGTGGCTTGGGAGGGAATTTCAAAACACGTTCTAAGAGTCTCAACTGCCATGATTGGGCTTGGCAAAGCGTCAAGTAATACGAGTCGGCTGGCTGTAGGGAGGACGAAATGTTTGTAAGGGCTGCACCGTGGATAGCATTATTAGCTCACACTTCCCTCGTTGTGCTTGTGGCCGCTGAAGTCTCGAGTGCTGCAAGCAAGGAAGCTGTTATGCTATGGAACATTTTCATGCTACTGGATTTTCCTCTCGGTTGGCTCGTGATACCGATTGAGCTGTATGGGATGCCACTTCTCCGCACCGTTGTTGCTTCTCCCGCCACTTGCACTGCCATCCACCATGTGTATCTACCTACAATTAGCTTTGGACTTTTAGGAGGGACTCAATACTACCTTCTTACATTCCTTGTTGTCCGCGTCTTCCGCCGCCTGAGAAGGCGGGGAAACAAAGGAGACAAGTCCGAATGGGGCTAGATTGGAGTCGTTACGAAATCTTGGGGTCAGAGCTTCATTAGTCGTTAGTAGTGGAGTTGGAGTCGAGATGTCACTAATGACTAATGAAGCTCTAACCCCAAGATACGCTGATATCTTACGCAGGCATTTTCGGCCGTTGGAGCCGATTGCCACGGGGGAGAGTCCGGTGTTGAAACGGCTCGCGGGGATTCGGGCTGTGTTGTTCGATTTGTACGGGACGCTGTTTATCAGCGCCAGCGGCGAGGTGGGCACTGCGAGGCAGTCGGCCTGCGAGGCGGCGTTGGCCGGGTCTCTGGCGGCGTTGGAGATTCCTGTTTCCGGGCCGGTCGGATGGGGGGCTGAATACCTCTTTGGGGTGATCGAGGCCTCCCATGCCCGGTCGCGCGCCGCAGGGATTGACTGCCCGGAGGTCGACATCGTCGAAATCTGGCGGGAGGTACTGGCGGAACTTACCCGGCGCGGTCTGCTCGACGCGCCAGCCGCCGAGGTGGCCGATCTGAAGCGTTTGGCCGTCGAGTACGAGGCCCGGGTAAACCCCTGCTGGCCGATGCCACATTTGCAAGAGTGTCTGGTGCAGCTCGGCGAACTTGGGCGGGTGCTGGGAATTATCAGCAACGCCCAGTTTTACACGGTAGAGTTGTTCGAGGCCCTGCTGGGGCGAAGGGCCGAAGAATTGGGTTTCGACCCGGAGCTACAGTATTATTCTTACGCGCACGGCCGGGCGAAGCCGGGCACGGCCCTGTTCGAGTTGGCTGCCGGTACGCTCCGGCGGCGGGGGATCGCCCCCGGCGAGGCCATTTACGTGGGCAACGACATGCTCAACGATGTCTTCCCTGCCTACAAGTTGGGCTTTCGTACGGCCCTGTTCGCCGGCGACGCCCGCAGTCTCCGGCTCCGCGCGGCGGACCAGCAGTTGCAAGGAATTTCGCCGGATCTAGTTTTGACCGACCTGAGCCAGCTTCTTCAGTGTATTATTGTTTAAGGCCCGCCCAATTGGCCGATTCCTTCTAATGAGTTTAGCCGGCGTGCTTGCACGCCGTGAAAATACCATGATTTTCGGCGAAAACACGGCGAACAAGTTCGCCGGCTAAACTTCGGTAAGAGATGCCGGCTAACTCCTTGCCCCTGGCCCCTAACCCCTACTCCCGTGTCGCAGCGTATCGGCTTCATATCGACCCGATTTTCCGGCGCTGACGGTGTCTCGCTGGAGAGCGCCAAGTGGGCGCAGCTTCTGTGGGACTACGAGCACGTGAGCTTCTGGTACGCGGGGAAGCTGGACCGTGATCCAGAGATCAGCATGCTGGTACCGGAGGCGTATTTTTACGATCGTGACAACGTGTGGATCAACGAGCGGGCATTCGGCACCCGGACCCGCTCGCCGGAGTTGACCCGACGGATCCTCGGCGTGGCCGACCACCTGAAGGGCACCCTTTACGATTTCGTGGAGACTTTCTCCCTCAGCATGCTGGTGGTGGAGAACGCCCTGTGTCTTCCGATGCACATTCCGCTGGGGGTAGCGCTGACACACTTCATCGCGGAGACCGGTATGCCCGCGGTCGCCCACCACCACGATTTCTACTGGGAGCGGCCCCGGTTCCTGGTCAATTCGGTGGGCGATTTCCTCAGCATGGCCTTTCCGCCGACCTTGCCGACGCTGCGGCACGTGACGATCAACTCTGCCGCCCAGGAGGATCTGTCGTGGAGGAAGGGGGCCTCCTCGATCATGGTGCCCAACGTGCTGGAGTTTGAGGCCCCCCCGCCGGAGGAGGCAACCGGCACGGACTTGCGGGAGCGGATCGGGCTGGAGCCGGACGACATTATGCTCTTGCAGCCCACCCGCGTGGTGCCGCGAAAAGGTATCGAACATTCGATCGCCCTGGTCTCGCAGTTGAAGAACCCCAAGTGCAAGCTGGTCGTCTCGCACGAATCGGGCGACGAGGGGCTGGAGTACCGCGACGCGCTGATCGAGCTGGCCGACCAGTCGGGCGTAGACCTCCGATTCGTTCACGCCCAGGTCCCGCCCGCTGATACCTTCAGCACCGCCGAGAAAGCAAGAACCTCGCTGGCGGAAGTCTATGCCCAGGCTGATCTGATCACCTATCCCAGCCTCTACGAAGGCTTCGGCAACGCCCTGCTGGAGGCCTTCTATTACCGCAAGCCGGTGCTGGTGAACCGCTACGCGATCTTCATCTCCGACATTGAGCCCAAGGGTTTTAAGGTGATCACCATGAACGGCTTCCTCACCCGAAACGTGCTGGACCAGGTCCGCCGGGTAATTGCCGACAAAGACTACCGCAAGCAAATGGTCGACCACAACTTCGCGCTAGGCAAGAAGTTCTTCAGCTACTCCGTGCTGCGGCGCAAGCTCCGCTCGCTGATCACGGCGTTCACTGGGCTGGATGATCTCTGACCTAATTGACTGGATTCGGGTTCGTGCCGTACAATGTAGGCAGCATGGTGATGTTGGCTGATATCCAGGACAAGATACTACGCGGGCAATATGAGTTGTCTAAACATGCCGTTGATCAGAGCATCGTTCGTGATATCAGCACGTCTGAAATTGAAGAAGCGGCGTCCAATAGGAGCCAGATTATCGAAGACTATCCAGACGACAAGTACGGTCCAACGTGCCTAATTCTCGGATTCACCAATTCAGGAAGACCGCTACACCTTCAGTGCAGCTATCCAAGCCGACCGTTGATCAAGGTCGTCACACTGTACGAGCCGGATAAAGCCTTGTGGGTGGATTTCAGAACCCGAAGACAAAAGTGAACAGGAGGTGTTCCCCATGAAGGAAACGATGATCGAGACGACCGTGACCTATACCCTCGAACATGATGGTAAGTTCTGTATTATCGAGCACGTTCCAGCGCGAGTGTGCAAGGAGACGGGAGAGCAGTTCTTCTCCCCCGAAACTGTAGAGCGTATTCGGGCAACTGCCAAAGGGGACAGGAACCCCGTGCGCACCATCGAGACTCCAGTTTTCGAGTACGTGTAGGTGTGATTAACCAGCGGATTCACCAGTTTGCTGGTCGGCCTAAAATTGGGGCACTCCATAAGGAGGATGAAGTAACGATGTTGAAATCGATTGAAGCCATAATTGAGAAAGATGGGGAAGTCCATCTCAAGGAGCCTGTCTGTCTTGCCTCTCCTTGTCGGGCGATCGTTACCATAATTGAGGAACCTTCGGCGCCCGAAACGGCGCTGCTCAGCGAGGAGGCACTTGCCGAGGACTGGAACCGACCGGAGGAGGATGAGGCATGGTCGCACCTACAGCAGGCACAGTAGTCCTTGTCAGATTCTGGTGAACCTTGGCCGGGCGCCACTGCTGGCTTGCCCAGCGGTGGTGTTCCTGTTAATGTGACAACCATTGAGGCATATAGACTAATAGGAGGAAAAGGATGTTGCGATTCATTCTAACCGGTTACATCGAAAGTGCCTTGTTGCAGGCGGAGTACGACAAACTTGATGAAGGGACATTTTCAGGCCGTATTCCACCCTGCAAAGGAGTAATCGCTTTTGGAAACACACTGCGCGAGTGTGAAGATGAGTTACGATCTACTCTTGAGGATTGGGTGCTGGTCGGCCTGAAATTAGGACACTCCCTTCCGATCATAGCTGGATATGATTTGAATCAGGAGCCGAGCCATGAGTCGATGGCAACCCTGTAAACGCCGCAACTTCGTCAAACGACTGCGGCAAATTGGTTTTGATGGCCCATACTCGGGAACACGCCATCAATTCATGGTCTTCGAAAACCACCGTTTGAGCATACCGTCAAATACCGAATATTCGGTAGTGCCTCACGATGTTGGCAAGGATTTCTTGGGTTTATAGCGGTCTAATACTGATGTTAGAACATTTTCTCGTTGTTCGGCCCAGTCCTCTCGCTGCAGGTCGCTGACATGAGCCGGATACTGGATGTACG